>PWXJ01000190.1 GCA_003561965.1 PVC group bacterium | reverse complement strand
GGCCCCGTTCGAGATCGGCCGGGTCAAGGCCTGGGGCCCGGGCTGGATCGAGAACGAGTCGGTCTATACCCATATGGAGTTCAAGTACCTGCTGGAACTGGTCCGTTCCGGCCTCCACCGGGAGTTTTTCTCCGACATCCGGACGATGCTCCCGCCCTTTATCCCGCCCGAGGTCTACGGCCGCAGTCCCCTGGAGAACGTCTCCTTCGTGGTCTCCTCCGCCTTTCCCGACGCGACGATGCACGGCCGCGGCCTCCAGCCCCGGCTCAGCGGGGTCACCGGGGAGATGATCCACATCTGGTCGCTGATGACCGCCGGGGCCCGGCCCTTCTTTCTCGCCCGGGACGGCCGGCTGGCTTTCCGGCTCGATCCCGCGCTGCCCGGTTGGTTGTTCACCGGGAAACGGACCGGGTTCTCCCTGCCCCCGGCCGCGGGGAAGGAAGGGAGGCTGACCCTTCCCGCCCGCTCCTTCGCCTTTCTCTTCCTCGGCCGGACCCTGGTCGTCTATCACCACCCCGCCGGGGGCGACGCCTCCCGGCAGTCGGGGATCGGGGTGGCCGGCTACCGGCTCACCTACCGCGATGGCCGGGAGAAGTCCGTCTCCGGAAGCGTCGTCACCGGCGCCGCCGCCCGGGATATCCGCCGGGGAAAGGTCGCCCGGATCGACGCCAGACTGGCCGACCTTTCCCGGAATGTCGTTGAAAGTTAAACCAAGGACTGAAACCAAGGAGGTCAGAATGAAAGCGACAACCGTAATCCTCTCCCTGCTCCTGGTGATTGCCGCGGCTTCCGCCGCCCGTTCCCAGCCGGCCATCCCGGAAAACATCCGGGAGGTGATCCCGGAAATCAGCGGGCAGAAGGTCCTGCTGGCGTTCAGTTCCGAAGACGGCGACCACGCCACCCTGGAGATTCCCGGCCGGTACGCCGAGGTGGCCGGGACCTACAAAAACCACCTCGTCGACCGGGGCTGGAAGGTGGAGATGGAGATGTCTCTGGAAGACACCCGGATGCTCTCCTTCTCCCGGGACGGCCAAACCTTCGCGATTATCGTCGCCCGGAGCGGCGAGGACTCCGCCTCGGTCAATATCAACCTGGAGAGGCGGTAGAATCGGTCCTCCGGCTGGAATCCGGGGATCTTCAAGTGGAGATTGCAAAAAGCACAGCCCCGTGTTACAAGTAATCAGTGCGGGAACAGGCATCTGGATCTATGGACCACTATAATTTTGAATGGAATCCCGGGAAAGCACAGGAGAATCGACGTAATCACGGAGTAAGCTTTGAGCAAGCGGCCACGGTATTTCAGGATCCAAGAGCTGCTTCTGTTTATGATAGTCAGCACAGCGGCAAAGAAGACCGCTGGATAACGATGGGAATTTCGACAACGTCGGGTCTGCTGGTTGTTCACCACACTTTTGAGGAAATTGATTCATCACACGTGCGGATCAGGATTTTCTCATCTCGCAAGGCAACGGCTTCTGAAATCAAGCAATATGGGGAATAGGTTATGAAAGAACAATACGACTTTTCCCGGGCCGAACGGGGAAAATTTTTCCGTCCGGATGTGAAGCTGAACCTTCCGGTTTATCTGGATGATGAAGTGAGGGAGTTTGTATCAGGGATCGCGGAAAAACGGAAGACCGAGGTTAGCCAGGTAGTCAATGAACTGCTGCGTTCGGATATGAGGTTGGTTAAGGTCGCGCAGTAAGGGGAAGACATATTATACGTTTTTCGATCTCAGGACGCGCTGCTTGTCGGCGCGTCTTTTCTCTTGGAAATTTGTCCGGAAAAATAGACAGCGGGAAAGCAGCGGCTGGAGTGCGCTTATGATTTCGATCGAAGAAGCCCTGGCGATCATCCTGGAGAACGTGGCGCCGGCGGCCCCGCGGCGGATGGCCCTGGAGCAGTGTCGGGGCCGGGTGCTGGGGGAGGACGTCTCCGCCCGGGAGGACGTGCCGCCCTTCACCAACTCGGCGATGGACGGGTTCGCCGTCCGGGCGGAGGATACCGCCGGGGCCTCCCCCCGGACGCCCCGCCGGCTGGAGGTTCTCGAGGACCTCCCCGCCGGGGCGGTGACCGCCACGGCGGTCGGGGCGGGGGAGGCGATCCGGATAATGACCGGGGCGCCGCTGCCGGCCGGGGCCGACTCGGTGGTGATGGTGGAGAATACCCGGGGAGGGGAGGGGGGCGTCGAGGTGCTCCGGCCGGTCCGCCCGGGCGAGAACGTCCGCCGGGCCGGGGAGTCGGTCCGCCGGGGGGAGCCGGTCCTCGCCGCGGGGACCCTGCTGAGGCCCCCGGAGATCGGGATGCTGGCGGCGCTGGGCTGTTCCCGCCCGGCGGTGATCCCGGCCCCGTCGGCGGCGATCGTCTCCACCGGCGATGAGCTGATCGGGATCGATGACGCGCTCCGTCCCGGGCATATCCGGGACTGCAACCGCTACTCCCTGGCCGCGGCGGTGGAACGGTACGGGGGCCTTCCGGTTCCCCTCTCCCCGGCCGGCGACCGGGAGGGGGAGCTGAAAACCCGTCTCGAGGAGGCGCTCTCCCGCGAGGTGGTGATCACCTCCGGGGGGATCTCGGCCGGAAAGTACGACCTGGTCCCGGAGATTATCCGGGAGATGGGCGGGGAGATCCTGATCCGGAAGGTGAAGATGAAGCCGGGCAAGCCGCTGACCTTCTCCCTGGTCGGGGGGACGCCGGTCTTCAGCCTCCCGGGGAACCCGGTCTCGGTCCTGGTCTCCTTTCTCCAGTTCGTCCGGCCGGCCCTGCTGAAGATGCAGGGGAGAAAGAACCTGGAGTTGCCGGAAGTGGAGGCGGCCCTGGCCGTCGAGTGCCGGGAGGTGACCGACCGGACCCACCTGGTCCGGGTCCGGTTGGAGCGGGGAGAAGAGGGTTACCTGGCCACGCCGACCGGCCCCCAGGGCTCGGGGATCCTGAAATCCCTGGTCCGGGCCGACGGACTGATGGTGGTCCCCCCGGAGGCCGGCCCCCTGCCGGCGGGAACCCGGGTCAGGGTCCGGCTCCTCGACGCCAGGGAGGGGTAACAAATTCTTGACCGGGCCTTGCCCCGTTGGTATCTTTCCCGTCCCGAGTCAAATCCCATATTCAGATCTCCCCGGACCCCCGGGTCCGGGGACGACACCAATTGATCCTGGAGGAGTTGTGATGAAGCTGACCGAAGACCTGATCCTGCCCGACGCCCAGTTCGAGTCCGAACTCTGGAGATGTGAATTCTGCGAGGAACAACCCTGCCGGACCGGCTGCCTGGAAGGCGAGACCTGCGGGAACGGCTGCCCGGCCGACGTCTCGCCCCCCGACTTCATTATGGCCGCCCGGGGCGGGAAGCCCTCGGACTTCCGGCGGGCGGCGGCGATCATTCTCGCCGCCAACCCCTTCGGCGGGGTCTGCGGGCTGGTCTGTCCCGACCGCCACTGTATGCAGACCTGCGTCCACGAGAACCTCGACCGCCCGATCAACATTCCCGCCCTCCAGGCCACCATCATCCACAAGGCCCGGGAGCTGGGCGTGATGCCGGAGTTCGAGAAGGCCCCCGCCAACGGGAAGAAGGTGGCGGTGATCGGGGCCGGCCCGGCCGGCCTGGCCGCCGCTTCACTTCTGGCCCGGCAGGGCTATAGAGTCGATGTCCTGGAGCGGGACTCCGAGGCGGGGGGGATGATCCGCTGCATCCCCGGCTACCGTCTCCCGGACGACGTCCTCAAGGGTGACCTTGATTTCCTCCTCTCCCTGGGGGCGATAAACGTGAAGACCGGGGCCGACGTCCCCGCTCCGGACAAGCTCCTCGATGAGGGTTACGGGGCGGCGGTCGTGGCGGCCGGCCGCTGGGACCCGGTGGTGATGGATATCCCCAACGAGGACCTGGCGATCCAGGCCGTCGATTACCTCCTGAAACCCTCCGCCCTGAAGGGGAGGGTGGCGGTGATCGGGGGCGGGGCCACCGCCTGCGACTGCGCCGTCACCGTCGCCCGGCTGGGCGCGGATTACGTCGATATGTTCGCCCTCGAGACCTTCGGGGAGATGAACCTGACCGCCGAGGAGCGGACCGAGCTGATCGAGCACGGAGTCGACGTCAACGGCCGTTCCCGGGTGACCGAGATCGTGGCCGAGGACGGGAAGGTCAGGGCCCTCAAGGTGACCAAGGTCACCATCCCCCCCGAGGCCTGCTTCAGCCTCGACTGCGTCACCGAGCGGGAGGGGGTCGGGGAACTGATCCAGGACGTCGATTCGGTGATCATCGCCGTCGGCAACCGCTCCTCCTATCCCCGGGTCGAGAACCCGGCCGTCTTTTACGCCGGGGACATCGCCAACGGCCCGACCACGGTGGTCGAGGCGGTGGCCTCGGGAAAGAACGCGGCGGCGGAAGTCATCGCCCTGCTGGAAGAACAGGAAGCCCCGAAGATCGAGTCCCCGCTGAAGAGCGAACTCGTCCTCCCGGGTTACGACCCGGTCCCGGTCTCCCTGGAGACCGACTTCTTCGGCAGGAAGCTGATCAACCCCTTCCTCCTCTCGGCCGCCCCCCCCACCGACGGCTACGACCAGATGGAGAAGGCCTTCCGGGCCGGCTGGGCCGGCGGGATTATGAAGACCGCCTTCGCCCCCGGGACCGAGATCCATATCCCGGCCGCCTATATGTACCAGTTCGACCCCCTGACCTACGCCAACTGCGACAACGTCTCCGGGCACCGGCTCGACCGGGTCTGCCCGGAGGTGGAGCGGCTGGTCAGGGACTTCCCCGACCGTCTGATCGCCGCCTCGACCGGGGGCAACGTGACCGGGGACGACGAGAGCGACAGCAAATCCTGGCAGTCCAACACCAGGATGCTGGAGAACGCCGGGGCGATGGCGATCGAGTACAGCCTCTCCTGCCCCCAGGGCGGGGAGGGGGCCGAGGGGGATATCGTCTCCCAGAACGCCGAGCTGACCGCCCGGATCATCGACTGGATCCTCCAGGTCAGCGACCCCGCCATCCCCAAGCTCTTCAAGCTCACCCCGGCGGTGACCGAGATCACCACCATCGTCAAGGCGATCAAGGAGGTCTTTGACCGCTACCCGGAGCAGCAGGCGGGGATCACCCTGGGGAATACCTTTCCCTGTCTCGACTTCCGGATGATGAGCAGGCCGGAGTGGGAGGAGGGCGCGGTGGTCGGGATGTCCGGGGCGGCGGTGGCCCCGATCAACTACCTGACCCTGGCCAAGGTCGGCAACCTCGGGGTCCACGTCTCCGGAAACGGCGGCCCGATGGGCTATATGGCCGCCGCCCACTTCCTGGCCCTGGGCGTCAAGACCGTCCAGTTCTGCACCATCGCCGAGCAGTACGGCTACCGGATCATCGAGGAACTTTGTTCGGGCTTGAGCCACCTGATGGCCGCCCGCGGGATCGGTTCGATGGATAAGCTGATCGGGATCGCCCTGCCGGAGCCGATCCGGGATTTTATGGAACTGCCCGCCGAGAAGCAGATCTCGACCGTCGACGAGGACCTCTGCGTCCACTGCGGCAACTGCGCCCGCTGCCCCTACCTGGCGATCGAACTCAACGACGAGCTGATCCCGGAGACCGACGCCGAGCGCTGTATCGGCTGCGGGATGTGCACCTTCCTCTGTCCGGCCAACGCCCTCTCGCTCCGCGACCGGGACGAGGAAGAGGCCAAAGCGTTGAAGGAAGACTGAGGAAATAACGACAATGTAGGGGCAAGGCACGCCTTGCCCCTACGGGAAAGACGACGCATCCACCATTCCGATGACCCAGTGCCCCGAAACAATCGGCCGCTCCCCCCTTCGGGTAGACGGGCGGGAGAAGGTGACCGGGACCGCCCGCTACGGGCAGGACCTGAAGTTTCCCGGGATGCTCCACGCCCGGGTGAAGCACGCGGAGTATCCCCACGCCGAGATCCTGAAGATCGACACCTCCCGGGCGGAAAAGCTCAAGGGGGTGGCGGCGGTGGTCACCGCGGCCGATATCCCGGGGAAGCCCGCCTTCGGGGCGGTGATCGTCGATAACCATCCGCTGGCCGGGGGTAAGGTCCGCTACCTCGGCGACGCGGTGGCCGTGGTCGCCGCCGAGACCGGGGAGATCGCCGAGAAGGCCGTCTCCCTGATCAAGGTCAGCTACCGCGAACTGCCCGCCGTCTTCGACCCCCGGGAGGCGCTGGAGCCCGGCGCCCCCGAGATCCACGAGGGTGGCAACCGGATCAACCACCACAAGACCCGGCGGGGCGACGTAGCGGCGGGTTTCCGGGAAGCCGACCTGGTCGTCGAGCGTTCCTACACCACCCAGCGGGTCGATCATACCTATATCGAGACCGAGGTGGTCGTGGCCTATCTCGAGCCCGACGGGACGCTGGCGATCGAGGGGTCGCATCAGAACATCTTCTCGATCCGGGCCTCGGCGGCCTCCTTTCTCGGGCTGCCGCTCTCCCGGGTCCGGATCGTCCAGTCCGCCCTCGGGGGCTCCTTCGGGGGGAAGGACGACTGTATGTCGGTTCTCAGCTGCCGGGCGGGGCTGCTCGCCCTGAAGACCGGCCGGCCGGTGATGCTCTCCAACTCCCGGGAGGACTCCCTGGTCGAGAGCTACAAGCGCCACCCTTATTTTCTCGACTACAAGGTCGGGGTGAAGCGGGACGGGACCCTGACCGCGATGGAGATCAGGGTGGTCGCCGACGGCGGCGCTTACGCCTCGATGACCCCCTTCGTCACCTGGCGCTCGGTCGTCCACGCCACCGGCCCCTACCGGGTCCCCAACGTCAAGACCGACATCTACGGCGCCTACACCAACAACACCTATACCGGGGCCTTCCGCGGCTTCGGCTCCCCCCAGATCACCTTCGCCTACGAGTCGCTGATGGACGAGATCGCCGGGGAGCTTCAGATGGAGCCGCTGGAGTTTCGGCGGAAGAATATTCTCCGCGACGGCGACGTAACCGCCACCGGCCAGAACCTCGACCACACCGTCTCGGTCGGCCAGGCCCTCGAAGCCGCCGCCGCCGCCGCCGGCTGGGCGGAGAAGAGGAAGCGGTTCCCGGAGGAGAACCGGGGACGGGAACTTAAACGGGGAATCGGGCTGGCCTGCTCCTACCGGGGGGTGGCCCTGGGCGCGGAAGGGGTCGACGCCACCGGGGCGATCGTCCGGGTCCAGGCCGACGGTTCGGTCGACCTGACCACCGGCCTGGTCGAGATGGGCCAGGGCCTGAAGACCGTCTTCTCCCAGATCGCCGCCTCCGAGCTGGGGCTGCCGATCGGGAGGATCCAGTACCGCCGGACCGACACCTCCTCGATCATCGACGGCGGCCCGACCGTCGCCTCCCGCTCGACGATTATGGGCGGCGCGGCGGTCCGGAAGGCGGCGATCGCCGCCCGGGAGAAGCTCTGCTCCGCCGCCGCCGAAAAGCTCGGGGCCGCCCCGGAAGAGCTGGCCGCGTCCGGCGGGAAGATCCTGGTCCGGGACGATCCCGAACGGGCGATCGATTTCACCGAGGCGGTGGCCCTGGCCCTGGCCGCCGGGCTGAGCCTGGAATCCTTCGCCTGGCACGTCTCCCCCCCGATCTGGTGGGACGAGGAGGCGGGCAGGGGCAACGCCTACTTCACCTACGTCTACGCCTGCCAGGCGGCCGAGGTCGAGGTCGACCCCGAGACCGGGAAGATCAACGTCCTCGAGGTCTGGGCCGCCCACGACGTCGGCCGGGCGATCAACCCGGAGGCGGTCCGGGGACAGATCTGCGGCGGAGTGGCGACGGCGATCGGCTACGGGACCCTGGAGGAGGTGGAGCTGGTCGACGGGGTGACCAAGACGATGAACCTCGACGAGTATTTGATCCCGACCGCGATGGACGTCGGGAAGATCCACGCCATCATCCTGGAGAACGAGGACAGATGCGGACCCTACGGGGCCAAGTGCATCGCCGAGCCGACCGCCGAACTCTGCGCCCCGGCGATTGCCAACGCCGTCTTCCACGCCACCGGGAAACGGGTCCGCGATCTGCCGCTGAACCTGGAGCGGGTCGTTCTCGGCTACAAGCTGGTGAAGAAAAAGAGGAGAGCGAGGTGATCCCCTTCAACTACATCCGTCCGCCGTCGCTGGGCGCCGCCCTCGACTTTCTGGCCGAAAAGGGCGCCCGGGCCCAGATCATCGCCGGGGGGACCGACCTCCTGGTCGAGTTGAGGGGGATCCCGGCCGGGGAGAAGGGGCCGGAGTGGGTGCTCGATATCTCCGGCCTGGCCGAACTCAAGGGGGTCCGGGAGGAAGGGGAGACGATCAGCGTCGGGGCCGGGACCACCCACCGGGAGATCCACTCCTCGGACCTGATCCGGGAAGGGGCCCCGCTGCTGGCCGCCGCCTCGGCCACCGTGGGCGC
>PWXJ01000073.1 GCA_003561965.1 PVC group bacterium | reverse complement strand
GATCTCCTCCCGGATCTTCTCGACGAAGCCGGAGGCTTCCTTGACTTGCTGGTTGATCTCCTGGACATCGATGGTCATATCGGCTTCTCCCGTGAAAGTTGAGATTGCTTCGTCGCCTCCCCCGCACCGGTGGGAGCGGGGCGGCCGCGGACTATCTTCTGAACTTTCCCTCCGGCGGGACAAGCCCGCCGGGGGGGTACTCTGTTACCGGGTCCTGAATAGTTACGCTATAATGCCACGAACTATAATTTACTCCTGAGATTCGGCACTTTTTGGGTTAAAGTCGCTCTCCAGGCTTTGGAGCGCGGCCGTGGCCCGCCGGTAGATCTCGTCCAGCTCACCCCTCGCTTCCCGGGTTCCGCCGAAGCGCAGTTCGTCGAGCCGGGGGAGGAGTCCGGCCAGCTCCGACTGCTCAGCCGTTTCCCGGCCGACGACGGCGGCTTTCTTCTCCAGGTACCCGGTCAGGACCGTCCGTACCTTTTCGCAGTATTTACCGGTCTCGCCTTCCAGCCGGTGTCTCCGGGCTCCTTCCAGTTCCCGGAGCGCCTCGGCCTCGAGGTTTTCGACGTAGTCGGCGATCAGCTCGTTGGATTTTTTCTGATACCGCCGGACCCAGTAGAGGATATAAAAAGCGGCCAGGACCGCCGCGGCCAAAACCAGGAGAACCGCCGCCGGCAGACGGAGGGCGGAACCGGGACGGGAGGGGACGACCGAAACTTCCAGCGGGTTGGTGGCCAGGGAGAACTCCTCATCCTCCGGGGGACGGCGGTAGGTCAGCCGGACCGGTCCCACCCGTCCCGGGCCTTCTTCTATTCCTCGGAGGGTGAAGATAAATTCCCGGACCTGCCGGAGGGCGTCCCCGTCGCGGTAGGCGACGCTCCGCTGGGTGGAACCCGTCACCTCCAGCCCCCGGCAGGAAGGGGGGGCGGGACGGGAGAAGACCAGTCCGGAGGGGTCTCCTTCCCAGGAAACCGAGACCGTGAGGACGGCCTCCTCCCCGAAAGCGACTTCCTCCGGCTCCAGCCGGACCGCCGGCCGGGGGATCTCGCCTCCCCGGACGGGAAGGACCAGGAGAAAAAATAGAGGAAGCGCCGCCGGGATCAAGGCAGACGGGAACGGTCGGTCTCTCATCCGGTCTTACTCCTTCCGTCCGGCGGCCTCCCGTTCACCGACCTTCACCGGGATCTCGATCCTTCCGTCTTCCCGTTCCACCTCCAGGTTGACCCGCTCGCCGACCCGGGAGAGGAGGATAGTCTTCTGCAGGTGCCGGATCGATTCCACCGGGCTGCCGTCGATCGACCGGATGATATCCCCGGCTTCCAGCCCGGCCCGTTCGGCCGGCCCGCCGTCGGCGAGGGCGGATACCGTCACCGCCCCCTCTCTTCCCCGGGGCTCCAGGAGGATCCCCAGCCAGCCCCGGCGGCACTCGCCTTCTTCCTCCAGGGCGGCCAGTGCCTCCCGGGCCAGGTTGACCGGGATGGCGAAGCCGATCCCCTGGGCCTGGCTGGGACGGAAGGCGGTCCCGGGGGGGGCGCCCTCCATCCCGGGGAAGGTCCGGCGGAACCTCCGGATGAAGTCCCAGTCCAGGTCCAGTTCCCGGTAGCCGGAGAAACTGGCGGCAATCACCCCGATCACCCGCCCCCGGCTGTCCAGGAGCGGACCACCGCTGTCGCCCGGGTTGACCGGGGCGGTGAACTGGATCAGCTCCTCGTAGGGGGCGATCCCCAGCCCGGAGCGGGTCAGGCCGCTGATAATTCCCCAGGAGGCGGAGGAAGCAAGGCCGTAAGGCTGTCCGATGGCGATCGCCCAGGAACCGGGCCGGATCTCTTCCGAACAGCCGAATTCGAGGAAGGGGAGGCCTTCCTCCTCGACCTGGAGGAGGGCGATCCCGAAGACCGGGTCAACCCCCCGGACCCGGGCGGGGATTTCCCGGCCGTCGGCCAGGGTGACCGTGGCTTCCCGCGCCCGGCCGATCACGTTCTGGGCGGTGAGGATCTTTCCTTCCGGGCCGATCAGGAAGCCGGTTCCGCTGGAACGCCTCTTCCGCCGGAAGAATTCGTTCTCCAGCAGCGGCCGCATCCAGCCGGGAGGGCCGGACCAGTCGGGGTCCTCCAGCCAGTGGGGGTCGAGCGACTCGGTGGTGACGGTCACCACCGCCGGGGAGGCCCGCTCGATGATCGAGATCACTTCCCCCTCCATCCGGGTCAGGAGAGATTCGGCCGCTGACGCGGCCGAGGCCGTCAGGGCCGTCGCCAGGAACGCCGCCGTAACTATTCGAGCCGGGCTTTTCATACTTACCTCTTTGGGTCTGGTTGGATTGTTAAAAAGATGTCGGGTCCGCAACCTTCGGTTAAACTTCCAGTTGATCCGCGGACCGGGCCTTGGCCCGGGGAAGCACGTAGTCGATACCGTCCGGGCTGCCCATTCCGGCCCGCCGGGCCGGTCCGGAGATGTACCTCACCCCCGGCAGCCCCTCCGCGGCCGGGGAAATTGCCGTGGCCAGGGCGTAGGCGGGGAAACCGGGCCGCTCCCGTTCGGGGAGGTCGGTCCCGCCGAGGGTGACCCAGAGGACCAGGGCCGCGGCCGCGGCGGCCAGCCCGCCGTAGTAGAGGGGGTGGAGAATCGCCGGCCGGGGGGGAACGAGCCGTCCCCGGAGCCGGGGCCAGAACTCGGCCAGGTACTCCGGGGAGGGACGGGCGGGGCGGGCGTTCCGGATCAAACGGAGAAGCTTTTCCTCCCGCTTCTCCGTCGGCGGGTTCGGATTGAGGGACTTCTGATCGGTCATATTTCTTCCTCGCGCAGCCTCAGTCCAGCCAATCCGCCAGTTCTTCCTGGAGGCGTTTTCTACCGTAGTGGAGCCGGGATCGGATCGTCCCTTCGGAACTCTTCAGGATCCGCGAGATCTCCCGGTGGGGGATCCCCTCGATGTCGTGCATCACCACCACGGCTTTCTGTTTCTCCGGCAGTCGGTCGATCGCGGCCCGGATGTCCCGCTGGAGTTCCCGGCCCCCGGCCGCCCGGTCGCCCCGTTTTCCCCCCAGCCGGGCCGGGAGGTAGGGGCTCCCCTCCAGGTCCAGGGCCTGGGGCTTCAGTTCCAGGTGCCGGTCCCGGCGGAGCTTCTTTCTCCGGGTCAGGATCGTGTTGACCCCGATCCGGTAGAGCCAGGTGTAGAAACTGGACTTGAACCGGAACTTTTTAATGTTCCGGTAACTCTTTAAAAATATCTCCTGGGCCAGGTCGTCGGCGTCGCTGTGGTTGCCGACCATCCCGTAGGCCAGGGAGTAGATCCTGCCCTGGTACTTCCGGACCAGCTCCCCGAAGGCGTTTTCGTCCCCGGCCCGGGCCGCCCGGACCAGCTCGAAGTCTTCCGATCTGTTAGACTCGCCCCTTGCCATCACGTTCAATCCAGCAAAAGGGGAGGGCGCCGGTTGCGTTTCCCTATTGATATTGTCAAGACCCGGTGAGCGCCTTCCGCCATAAGAACATAGTAGAAACCGGATGGGGAATTGTCAATCAGGGTCCCCCCGGCTCAGCGCAGACCGAGGAGGGCCGAGAGCGGCTCGTGCCAGCCGGCCAGGAAGATCAGGTAGGGCAGAAGAAAGAAACCGAAGAGGTTGCTCCGCCGGCAGCCGAAGACCAAAGGTAGGGAACCGAGGCAGATTCCGGTGAAGAAGACCGGGAGCCGGCCCGGTCCGTAAAGGAGACAGGTCAGGCCGGTGACAAAGAGAACGATCGCGGCCGAGAGGAGCCGGGGGGAGACACCCCGGGTGAGCGTCCGGGCCAGGCGGGCGGTCAGGTGGAAGATCAGGTAGGCGAGGGCGCCGGAGGCCAGGATGACCCCGGCGATCAGGATATAGGAGGCGAGGAAGCCGCCCGGCTGGTGGTAGGGAGCGATCGTCCGGGAAACCTGGGAACGGATGAACGGGCGCGCGGGCAGAAAGAAGACCAAAAAAGCGGTGGCCGCCAGCAGGGACTGGACCATCCCCTGGGAGAAGAGGAAGGCCCGCTCCCGCTTTCCAGGTGCGAGGTGGCCGGCGACCAGGGCCCCCGGGCCGGCCCCGATTCCGGGGAGGAGGGCCGCCAGCAGCCCGCCGGCACCCCCGGCCAGGGCACCGGACAGGGCAAAAGGTTCATCCGGGAGAGGCTTTAGCGAGGTTTCTTTTTTCGGCGCCGCGCCCTCCGGCGCCAGGATCCGGCGGACCAGGGGCGGGATAAGGAAGAGCCCGATCAGGGCGGCGTACCGGGAGCCGCCGGCCGGGAACCGGCGGCAATGGCCGGCGAGCAGCCCGAGGATGCCGGCCAGGAGAAAGATCAGCGGGGCCAGCCGGAGGGCGCGGTACCGGGTCTTTCGCCGCTCTCCCCGCGCCCGCCGGAGGTGAAAGACCGCCTCCCCCCCCAGCATCCAGACGACCAGGACCGCCGCCGCCCAGCGGAGATGCCGGAAGACCAGCATCTGGAGCGGTTCGTAGAGATAGAGGAAGAGCGGGGAGAGGGCGGCCAGGAGGAGGCCCCCGGCCAGGCAGCCCCGCCCGGCGTCGAGGGCGCCCCGGAGCGAGCGACCCTCGCTCCGGCAGCGCTCCCCGGGGACGGTAAGAAAAACGGTGGCCGGACCGGGGGCGGAAAAGAAGAAGGCGGGGATGATCGAGGCGAAGGAACCGGAGACCGTCAGTGCGGAGAAGAAGATAAATAGGAGTTCGGGTTCGGCCAGGACCCGGGGGTCAGTCCCGAACCGGGCCAGGAGAACCGCGGCCAACCCGGCCGCCCCGACCCCGGGCAGGGCGAGGACGAACCCGCCCAGGATTGTTCCCAGCAATGCCGCGATTACGACAGGGGCGATCTCCATCGTACCCCCGGTGCCGGTATTACATTTCCCCGCCCATCGCCTCCTCGGCCGCGTACTCCATCTCCTCCCGGGCCAGGGCCTTCTCCATCGAGATCACGCCCTCTTTCTTCTTCTTGGTCTTCTCCCCGAAGATCTTGACGATCGAGAAGTAAACCCCCAGGGGCAGGATCAGGCCGTAGAGAAAGTACTGGAAGGTGGAGAGGGTGAAGGCCGGGCTGGGCGCGTAGCGGTTGAGGTTGAAGAGGATCAGGACCACCGCCGTGTAGTCGATCGAGAAGTTGGCGTGGGGGTTGGAGGCCTTGAAGAGGTTGAGCCCGTTGCAGCGGGGCTTGACGATCGGCCACCAGAGGCTCCCCCCCATATGCCCGGTCAGGTCCTCGGTCAGGTGGATGGAGAAACCCAGAAAGGCGATCAGACCGTAGAGCCAGCCGATATGCCAGCCGGCGGCCAGGGAGGCGATCAGCCAGATCGGGACCGAGAGCATCGCGCCCAGGACGTAACTGTGGCTCCAGGTCCGGTGCCAGGGGAGGAACTCGATCTCCATCTTCCCCTCTTTGTTTTTCACGAAACCGTACATCGGGCCCGACATAATATCGACCACCGAGGGCCGGCTGTGGGTGATGTTGAACTCGCCCTTGATCTTGTAGCGGCCGATCCGCTTGTTGGGCGGCGGTTCCGAGCCGAGGACCGGGACCTGGGAGGTGGTGACGACCTCGTTGATCACGATCATTACCTCGTTGGTCTCCCCGTCGAACTGGACCACGTACTGCCGCCAGAGGTCGGCCCCCATCCGCATCGGGTACATCTGGGCCTTGACCATCTTCCCGGTCTCGTAGCACTCGTCGAGGGCCTTGCCCAGCCCCTCGGCCATCATCTGGGGGTCGGGGTCCATCGGGTCGGGGTCGATCTCGTGCTCGGCCTTGGTGAAGAACTGCCCCATCTTGAAGTCCATCGTGTCGGGCATAATCCCGAACAGCCCCCCCAGGACGAGGATGAAGGAGTTGGCCCCCCCGATCCTCTCCGCCCCGGCCATCGTGACGGCGGGGAGGAAGAAGGAGGCGATCGCGGCGCCGGACATAAAGTGTGTCAGTCCTTTCATTTTATCTTTCCTCCGGAAAAATTAGTGAAGGGGTTTTATTCCGGTAATCGATGGATGGCTCCGGGAGATCAAGGTTATTCAACACCGATACTTACGCCAGGCCCAGCAGGGCGGCCAGCGAGGGGCCGTATCCGGACATCGAGATGCAGATCGGGACGATGATCACCGCCATACAGTTGGAGCGCCGGCAGTGATAAAAGATCGGGATCAGGCCCAGGCAGGTGCTGACGCACATCACCCCGATCACCTGGAGTCCGCTGAGCAGGGTGGCGGCGCTGATCCCGCCCTCGATCATCGCCGGCATAAAGAAGACCATCACCACCACGATCGCCAGCGAGGCGTAGGAGAGATTCTGGTAGGGCACTTTGGCGATCAGCTTGATGATCCACTTCGAGTTGAAGGAGAGGAGGAAGAAGGAGATGGAGGCGGCGATCACCACGATCCCGAAGATGAAGAAATACTCCTGGAGCAGCTGCGGTTTGTAGAAAGGACTCAGGTTGATCGCCATCCCCCCCCGGGTCAGTCCGCCCCCTCCGATAAAGAAGTAGCCGGGGATAAAGTAGAGGAGGAACTGCCCGGTGTAGTAAACCACCTTGGAGACCCCCTGGCTCATCACGAAGATCCGGTCGTCGCGCTGGGCGCAGGCGTGGCCGGCGATCAGCCCCCCGATCCCCCCGGTCACCCCGGGGAGGTAGGCGGCCAGGGTCCCCCCGATACAGCCCGGCATCCAGCCCTTCCACATCGTCTTGTAGTCGAGGTCGATGCTGTTGGAGACGTGCTGGGGCGGAATCTTCTGCTTGGAGAGGATGGCCGAGATCAGGCTGGAGACGGCGAAGAGGCCGACGAAGACCGGCAGCAGCCCCTGGAAGCCCATCTGCACCGGGACCATCGTCCGGTTGAAGATCAGGAAGCCCATAAAGGCCGAGAGGACGAAGGTGACGATCCCGGCGAAGAGGTTGGCCCAGGCCCCCTTGAATTTCTGCCACCAGGTATCCCCTTTCCCGGTCCCCTTGGGCCACTCGCTCATCAGCATATAGACGATGATCAGTCCCAGGATCCAGTGCATATGCGGACCGAGGATCACGTGGAGCTTGGGGAGGCCGAAGAAGAGAAAGGGGGTGAAGATGGCCAGGAAGAAGATGCCCAGCATCCCCCCCAGTCCGGTCAGCATCGCTCCCTCGTAGCCCTTGCCCTGGAGCATATACTTGGCCCCGGGCAGCACCACGAAGACCGCCGACTCGTCCGGCGCCCCCAGGAACATCGAGGGGATGGTGTTCATTATCCCGAAAGAGACCACCATCCCCATAAAGAAGGCAAAGAGGGTCAGCGGCTGCGCGACCGGGAAGAGTCCCTGATGGTGTCCCCAGAGGGCGATCACCACCCCGGAAAAATTCAGGAAGTGAATGGAGGGAACCACGAAGAGAAACCCGCCGAGAATAGTCCCCGCCAGCCCGTAAAGCAGAATTACGATCCAGTTTTCCATTTTCCGGTCCTCGTCTGGTGGTTACTGTTGCGGCTCCGGTTCGATGATGGTCACGTTCTCGGCCGATCCCGGGCCCACCTGGAGATCTCCCCGGAACTGGGCGACCGTGCCCTGGACCCGGACCCGGGTCCCGGCGGTCCTCAGCTTGTGGTTGTCGGGGATGTTGTCGAAGATCGAGGCGAAGATCGGCCCGACGATGATCCGGCCGGTGTTGTCGGTGATGGTGGCCGACCCGCCGCCGGTCCGGAAGGCGGTGAAGGAGACCACCCTCCCCTCGACCTCGACCAGGTCGCCGAGGTTGGCCATCGAGATATTCTCGATCGCCATCCGGGGGATGGTGATATCGATCTCGTAGGACCGGATATCCGCGACGTCCCCGGGGATAATGGTATACCCTTCCATAGTGGAGACGATCACCCCGGTAATTTCGACCCCGTCGCCGGTGTTGAATTCCGGGATATTTTCGCCGAGGTTGCGGGGATCGAGGGAGACGGTCAGGTCGTTGACCCGGTCGGTGATGACCGCCCGGTTGAACCGGGTCGGGTGCTTGACCATCCCGGTCAGGGTGACCAGGTTATAGACGTCGGCCTCCCGGAGGCGGGAGATCTCGGTCCGGGTGGGTTCCGGGGATTCCTCGATCTTCAGCCGCTCGGGGAGGTCGAGGTTGAGCGAGGTGCCGTAGACGGCGCTGATCTGGATCGTCCCGACCGTCTCGATCCGGTCGCCGATCCGGGGCACGTTATCCAGTTCCTGAAATCTCGGGAGGGCGCTGAAGCTCCGGGCCCCGATCGCCCCGGTCTCGTCGGCGATCGTGATGCTGATCGAGCCCCGGTCGTGGTCGAGCCGGCGGTCGACCACCGTTCCCCGGATGGTGACCTGGGCGTTGTTGTAGGTCTCCTGGATCTCCCCGATCTGGACCAGGGCCGGGGTCATCCGGGTGGCCGCGAACCACATTATCAGGAG
>PWXJ01000319.1 GCA_003561965.1 PVC group bacterium | reverse complement strand
CGTCGACCGAGGGGCGCTGGGTGGCCAGGATCAGGTGGATCCCCACCGCCCGGGAGAGGTGGGCCAGGCGGGCGATCGCCGTCTCGATCTCCTTGGCCGCCACCAGCATCAGGTCGGCCAGCTCGTCGATCAGGAGAACGATGTAGGGAATCGAGGGGGGAACCTCGTCATCGGGTTCCTTACCCCTGGCGGCCTTGCCCGCCGCCCGCCGGGCGGCGTTGAAGGCCGCTATATTCCGGACCCCGGCCCGGGCGCAGAGTTCGTAGCGGTCCTCCATCTCCTTGATCACCCAGGCCAGGGCCAGGGCCGCCTGGCCGGCGCTGGTGATCACCGGGCAGAGAAGATGGGGGAGCCGGTGGAAAGAGGCCATCTCAACCTTCTTCGGGTCGATCATAATCAGCTTCAGCTCATCCGGGGTCCGGCAGAAGAGCAGGCTGACGATGATCGAGTTGATGCAGACGGTCTTGCCGGAACCGGTCGCCCCGGCGATCAAGAGGTGGGGCATCGCCGCCAGATCGGTGACCACCGGGGTGCCCGAGATATCCTTCCCCACCGCCAGGGGAAGCACGTAGCGGCCCTTCTTGAACTCGGGCGACTCGATCATCTCCCGCATATAGACCAGGTTGGTGTTGGTGTTGGGGACCTCGATCCCGATCGCCGCCTTGCCGGGGATCGGGGCCAGGATCCTCACCGACTTCGCCTTCATCGTCAGGGCGATATCGTTGTCGAGGGCCTTGACCTTACCCACCTTGACCCCGGGGGCGATCTGGAGTTCGTAGCGGGTGATCGCCGGCCCCCGCTCGATCCCGACCACCCTCGACTCGATCCCGAAATCCTCCAGGGTACTCTCGAGAATCCCCGACTCGTCGTAGTTCTTGTTCTTGAGTTCCCTCTCCCCCAGGGGCGGGGGGTCGTCGAGGAGTTCCAGCGGAGGAAGCCGGTAAGGAGCGCTGCCCGCCGCCGGTTCCGTACCCGGCGACGGCAGGGCGGATACGGCCGGGGACGAGACCGGAGCGGTTTTTTTCTTCCCGGGCGGTGGTTTCCCGGTTTTCTTTTTCTCCCGGGAGGGGCGGGCCCGGACCTTTTCCCGGGACTTCTTCTCTTCCTCCTTCCGCCGGCGGAGCGCTTCCTTCTCCTCCCGCTCCCGCCGGCGGGCCCGGAGGCGTTCCTCCCGGATCCGCTCCTTCTCCGCTTTCTTCTCCTCCACTTCGCGCTGTTTCCGGAGGAGATCCCGCTTCCAGGCCGGCACTCCGGACCGGGTCCCGGCCGCCTTTTCCTCAACCTGTGGGGACTTGGCCCGGCGGAGGAAATATTTCCGGCCGGCCCGGAAGACCCTCCCCAGGGCCCGGACCGGGACCAGCACCGGCTTGAGCTCGGTGAGCAGGGCCAGGGGGATCAGGACCATCGAGACCAGGACCAGGCGGGAACCGAAGGGACCGAGAGGAGCGAGCCATTCCAGCGCCAGCCGGCCCCACCAGCCGCCGGCGCCCATTCCTTCCAGCTGTTCACCCAGCCGGGCGGCGGGTAAGGCCGCCTGGAGGTTGAAGAGAGGAGAAGCTCCGGCCACAATTAATAGACCGTAAAAGAACTTCAGAAGCGCGGGCCGGGGGGGGCGGCTCCGGGGGAGGAGGAGAACGATCCCCTCGGCCAGGACCAGGGGGGGGAGGACCAGGGCCCCGTAACCGAGGACGAGGTAAAGGGCCAGGGACAGTTCGGCGCCCACCCGTCCGCAGTAGTTGTAGATCAGGCTGTCCCCGCGGGCGGAGGCGGCATCGCCGGGGTGATAGGAGAGCAGGCTGACGGCGATAAAGATCCCGACCGCAATCAGGATCAAGCCCAGGGCCGGAGAATGACGCTTCTCCATCGCACCAGCTCGTTTCTCTTCTTCCTGGTTTGGTCTCTGAATTATGACATCCCCCCTCCCCCGTGGGGAGGGACGGGGATTGAAAGCCTTACTCCGAAGATTCGGCCTGCTTGTGGCTGAGCTTGATCCGGCCGAGGTTGTCGATCGCGATCACCTTCACCTCCACCACGTCCCCTTCCTTCATCACGTCCTCGACCTCCTTCACCCGGTGCTCGGCCAGTTCCGAGATATGGCAGAGACCGTCCTTTCCGGGCAGGATCTCGACGAAGGCCCCGAACTGCTTCACGGTCTTGACCGTGCCCCGGTAGGTCTTTCCGACCTCTACCTCGGCCACCATCGCCTCGATGGTGTCCCGGGCTTTCCGGGCGGCCTCGATATCCGAGGAAGAGATCGAGACGAAACCGTCGTCCTCGATGTCGATCTTGACCCCGGTCTTCTCCATCGCCTTGATGTTCTTGCCCTTGGGCCCGATCACCAGGCCGATCTTGTCGGGGTCGATCTGGATCGAGAGGATCTTGGGCGCGTAAGGGGAGATCTCCTCCCGGGGCGCCGGCTGGACCTGGTTCATCTTCTCCAGGATGTGGAGCCGGGCGGTCCGGGACTTATCCAGGGCCTGCTTCATTATCTCCCGGGTGATCCCGGCGATCTTGATGTCCATCTGGAGTCCGGTCCCCCCGTCGGCCGTCCCGGCCAGCTTGAAGTCCATATCGCCCAGGGCGTCCTCGGATCCGAGGATGTCGGTCAGGATCACCGACCGGTCGCCCTCCTTGAGCAACCCCATCGCGATCCCGGCGACCGCGGACTTGACCGGGACCCCGGCGTCCATCAGGGCCAGGGAACCGCCGCAGATCGAGGCCATCGAGCTGGAACCGTTGGAGGAGAGGATATCGGAGACGATCCGGATCGTGTAGGGAAACTCGTCCTCGCCGGGGAGCACCGCGGAGAGGGACCTCTCGGCCAGCACCCCGTGACCGATCTCCCTCCGTTTCGGACCGAAACTCGGCCGGGCCTCGCCGGTGCAGAAGCCGGGGAAGTTGTAGTGTAGCATAAACCGCTTCTTTTTCTCTTCCTCTTCCAGGCCGTCGATCCGCTGCCGGTCGGAGACGGTCCCCAGGGTGGCCAGGACCAGGGCCTGGGTCTCCCCCCGGTTGAAGATCGCCGAACCGTGGGTCCGGGGGAGGGCCCCGACCCGTCCGCTGATCTCCCGGATCTGGTCCGGGGTCCGTCCGTCAACCCGGACCTCCCGCTCCAGGATCATCTTCCGGCTGGCTTTCTTCAGGGCCGCCTTGAAGGCGGCTTTATACGCCCAGTCCTCCAGTTCCGGGTTTTCGGCCTGGAGTTCTTCCCGGACCCGGTCCTTGATCCCGGACAGGGCCTGGTTCCTTTCCTTCTTCTCCCGGATTTCCAGCGCCCGGGAGATCTCCGGGGCCGACCGCTCCTCGACCGTCCGCAGCAGTTCCCCGGAGGGTACCTGGAGATCGAACTCCCGGGCGACGGGGGCGACCCGGGAACGGATCTCATTCTGGAGTTCGATCATCGGCCCCAGGGCGGCCTGACCGAACTCGAGCGCCCGGAGGATCGTCTCCTCGTCGAGCCCGTCGGCGGAACCCTCGACCATATTGATCGAATCCTTCGAGCCGACCAGGATGATGTCCATCCGGCTCTCTTCCAGCTCGGCCAGGGTGGGGTTGATGATGAAATCGTCCCCGATCATCCCGATCCGGACACCGGCCACCGGCCCCCCGAAGGGGATGCCGGAGACCATCAGGGCGGCCGAGGCCCCGTTGACCGCCAGGATATCGGGATCGTTCTGGCCGTCGGCCGAGAGGACCCAGCCCGTAATCACGATCGAATTCCGCATCCCCTCGGGGAAGAGGGCCCGCAGCGGCCGGTCGATCAGCCGGTCGGTCAGGATCTCCTTTTCGGTCGGACGGCCTTCCCGCTTGAAGAACCCGCCGGGGATCTTACCCGCCGCCGGCATCTTCTCCCGGTAATCCACGGTCAGGGGAAGAAAATCCGTCCCCTCCCGGGCCGAGTCGGCCGCCACCGCCGCGACCAGGACCACGGTCCCCTCGCAGGATACTGTGACCGCCCCGTCGGCCTGACGGGCCAGTTCGCCGGTGGCGACTTCCAGGGTTTTATTACCCAGCTGACAACTTCTCTTGATTTCCATAACGTTTTCTACTCCTTACCTCAACTCAATCAATGGTCGAGTTATTGTTAAAATACAGAATTCCGAATTTAAAATACCTGCGCCCTTACTTTCTCAAACCCAGACCGGCAACCACTTCCCGGTACTTTTCCGGGTCGGTTCTCTTCAGATAGGCCAGGTGCCGGGCCCGCTGGCTGACCATTATCCGCAGGGACCGCTGGGAGCGGAAATCCTTGTGGTGGGCTTTCATATGCTCGGTCAGGTCCCGGATCTTGGCGGTCAAAATGGCGATCTGGACCCCGGAAGATCCGGTGTCCCGTTCGTGATAACCCAGGCTGTCGATCGCTTCCCGGGTTCTGGACTTGGTGCTGTTCATCGATTGCTCCTTGATTTTGGTGTATTTCTTGAAAACCGGCGGACTTCCGGGGAGAAAGGACGGAAAGGACCAAAGAGACCCAAAGGACACAATTGGTTAACCGACTGTTCGCGCCCGCTTCCGGCCCGGGCGGCCGAGCAGGGAGCGGGCCTGCCGTTCATCTTCCTTCATCCGCGCGACTAATAACCGTTCATTCTCGAATCTTATATCCCCTCTCAGCCTTTTTATCAAGTAAACTTTTATCCTTCGGCCCCCCAGCCGTCCCGACCAGTCGAAGATATGGGCCTCGGCGATCACCGACCGGGGCGCCGGGGAGCTGTAGGTCGGGCGGGAACCGATATAGAGGAGCCCGCACCGGGGGTTGGACCCGGCCGCGACCCGGGCGGCGTAAACCCCCGGGGCCGGGAGCAGCTGCTCCGGAAAGAAATTGGCGGTCGGATAGCCGAGTTTACTCCCCTTTCCCCACCCCCGGGCCACCCGTCCGGTCAGGCAATAGTGATGGCCGAGGAGGAGGGCCGCCTCCTCCAGCCGGCCGGCTTCGACCTCCCGCCGGATCAGGGAGCTGCGGACCTCCCGGCCGCCGACCCGGACCGAGGGGATCTCCCGGACCCGGAACCCGCCGGCCTGCGAGCGGCGTCGGAGCAACTCCACCGTACCGGATCGGCCGGCGCCGAAACGGAAACCTTCCCCGACACAGATCCCCCGGATCCCCAGTTTTCCGACCAGGATCCTTTCGATAAACTCCCCGGGCGGAAGGGAGGCCAGGGACCGCCGGAAATCGATCATCCAGCAGGCGGCGAGCCCGAGCCGGCGGAAGTGATCCAGCCGCTGCCGGGAGGGGGTCAGGAGCCGGTTTTCTTCCCCGGAATCCCCGAGACGGGTATGGTCGCGGAAGGTGATCACCGCCGGGGTTCCCCGGGAGCCGGCGGCCTGGATCACGCCGGCGAGGATCTTCCGGTGCCCGAGATGGAAACCGTCAAAATTCCCGATCCCCACCACCGGGCGGAGTGACGTTTTGCGAAATGTGCTGAATACGCGCATCGACAAACACCGGAATTCAGGAGTCAGGAGTCTTGCTATTCGCTTCCATTCCACCCCCCAGAGGGATAATCCCGGCGGCCAGGGACTCCCGGGTCCCTTCCAGGATCCGGTCGAGCGGAGCGGCGTCTTCGACCCGGAAGGGGCCGACGGCGGTCCGCCGGAGCTTTTCCAGGCAGCCGCCGGGGCCGAGAACCCGGCCCAGGTCGTGGGCCAGGGTCCGGATATAGGTTCCTTTCGAGCAGCAAACCAGCAGGTCGAGCCGGTCGGCGGAGAACCCGGTCAGGACCAGGCGGCTGATCGTCACCTTCCGGGGAGGGCGTTCAACTTCTTCCCCCCGCCGGGCGATCCGGTAGAGGCGCTCGCCCCGGTGCTTGAGGGCCGAGACCATCGGGGGGGTCTGGAGGATCTCCCCCCGAAACCTCTCCAGGGCCTGTTCGACCTCCGGTCGGCGGACAACGAACCCTTCGTTTCTCTTCAGGACCCGGCCGGCGGCGTCCTGGGTATCGGTCTCGACACCCAGCCGGACGGTGGCCCGGTATTCCTTCTCCCCCCCGAGCAGCATCCCCGCCCGTTTGGTCGCCCGATTGACCAGGAGGACCAGCAGCCCGGTGGCCGGGGGGTCGAGGCTGCCCCCGTGCCCCAGCTTAGCGATCCGGAAGCGCTTCTTCACCCGGTCGACCACCCGGAAACTGGTGATCCCGGCCGGCTTATCGACCAGGAGAAAACCGTCCGGCAACGGCGCCGGTCGGTTCACGCCCCTTCCTCCCCGGGCGCTGCCGGGAGCTTTTCCAGGTACTCTTCCACGGCGGTTACCACCCGGACCACCGCCCGGTCGAGATCTCCGGCCAGCTCCGCCCCGGCGGCGGCGGGGTGGCCCCCGCCCCCGAACCGGGAGGCGATCCGGTTGACGTCGATCCGTTCCGGCTCCTTGGAACGGAAGGAGACCTTGACCCCCCCGCCGGCGAGTTCGGTGAAGAGCAGGGCGACCCGGGTCGAGATAATATCCCGGGGATAGGCGATCAGGTTCTCGGTGACGTCGAAGCCGTCCCCGTGGCGTTTCAGCATCTCCCGGCTGACCCGGATAAAGGCGATCTGGCCGCCGGCGGCGTACTCCAGGGTGGTGAGCGCTTCCCCGAGAAACTTCAGGGGGTCGGCCGAGTAGAGGTTGTAGACCTTCTTGTAGATCTCGTAAGGGACCAGGCCGGTCTCGACCAGCCTCCCGGCCAGGCGGAAGATCCGGGCCCCGGACTCGGGGGTCACCATATACTGGAACTTCCCCATATCGGTGAGGATGGCGACGTAGATCGGCAGGGCGATCGCCCGGGTCAGCTCCACCCCCAGCGGCCCGAGCAGGTGGTAGATCATCTCCCCGACCGAGGAAGCCTCCGGCTCCACCCAGGAGACATCGCCGTACCCGCTGTTGGAGATATGGTGGTCGATGTTGACCAGTTTCCCGGCGGCGGAGAGCTGCCGCTCGATCTTGCCCACCCGGCAGGGACGGGGCGAATCGAGGACGACGGCGGCGTCGGGGGAGAAGGGGAGATCCCCGAAGGGGGCGATCCGGCCGGCCCCGGGGAGGAAGGCGAAGTTGTCGGGGACCGGGGACTGGTTCTGGATCACCGTCTCCTTGCCCAGTTCCTCGAGGATCGCGGCCAGGGCGAGCTGGGAACCGATCGCGTCGCCGTCGGGACGGAGGTGGGAGGTGATGAGAAACCGCGACCGCTCAAGCAGGAGGTCGATCAGAGGCGGGGGTGCCTTCATCCGTTTCATCTCCTTCCCGGGCCTTCTCCAGAAGCCGGTCGATCCGGGCGTCGATCTCGATCGCCGGATCAAGCTCGAAAGTGATCACCGGGGTGTAGCGGGAGCTCATCCTCGCCCCCAGCTCCCGCTGGAAATAACTCCGGGCGCTCTCCAGGCCGTTCAGGGTCCGCCGGACTTCTTCCTCTTCCCCGAGGACGCTGACGTAAACCCGGGCGCTCTTCAGATCTCCCGCCGACTCCACCCGGAGGATGCTGACGAAGCCGATCCGGGGGTCGCTGGCTCCCGCCCCGAGCATATCCCCGAGGATCCGCTTGACCTGTTCCTCGACCCGGAGCTGCCGCCGGCTCTTGCCTTTATCTTTCCCGAAGGGTTTCACCGGAAATTGTTTCAGCTGAAATTTATGGTGTAGCCTGTTCTCCCCCGGGGCAAGTGGAAACAGGGGGGGGTGGATCGGGGCGATGAAAAAGTGGACCGGGGCGGGCGGCAAAGATCACCGTCCGCCGGTTGGCGGATCCGGAACCCTGTCTTCCGGCGGCTTGAATGCCTACAATTTTCCGGCGACCTTTTCCACCTCGTAGGCCACCAGCCGGTCGTCCACCTGGAAATCGTTGAAGTTCCCCAGGCTGATCCCGCATTCCTTGCCGGCGGTGACCTCGTCCACCGTCTCCTTGTAGCGCTTGAGCGAGGTGACCACGTCGGTGGCCACTTCCTCCACGCCCCGCATCACCCGGACCCGGCCGGTCCGCTTGATCTTCCCCTTCTCGACCACCGACCCGGCGACCGTACCCAGGCCGGAGATCCGGAAGATCTCCTTGACCCGGGCTTCTCCCAGGATCACTTCCTTCCCCTCCGGCTCCAGCAGCCCCTCCAGGGCCAGCCGGATATCGTCGACCACCTGGTAGATAACCCGGTAGAGGCGGATATCGACCCCCTCGGTCTCGGCCAGCCGTTCGACCTTGGAGGCCGCGGAGACCTGGAAACCGACTATCACCGCCCCGGAGGCGGCGGCCAGCATCACGTCGGATTCATTGATCGCTCCAACCCCGGAGTGGACGATCTGGAGGTTGACCTTCTCGTTCCCTTTCGGAATCTCCCGGAGAGCCATTTCGATCGCTTCCACCGAACCCTGGACGTCGCCCTTCAGGATCAGGGTCAGCTCCCGGACCTGGTCGGCGGCGAACTGCTGGAAGATATCCTCCAGCCGGACCTTCCGGGAATCGCCCCAGGACTTCT
>PWXJ01000189.1 GCA_003561965.1 PVC group bacterium | reverse complement strand
CTGGAGTTCGCCCGGCTCTTCGCCCGGCAGATCCGGGGGACCTGCAAGCTCTACCGGCGTTTCGCCACCGCGATGGTGATTATGCGGGGGGGGCGGCGGATCGACGTCACCACCACCCGGGGGGAGTCCTATCCCCGGCCGGGGGCGCTGCCGGAGGTGGTCCCCGGTTCCCTCGAGGAGGACCTCCGCCGCCGCGACTTCACCATCAACGCCCTCGCCTTCTCCCTCAACGCCCGCCGATTCGGCCGCCTGATCGACCTCAGCGGCGGTGCGGCCGACCTGCGGGACGGGATCATCCGGGTCCTCCACGAGAAGAGTTTCCGGGACGACCCGACCCGGATCTTCCGGGCGGTCCGGTTCCGTCAGCGGCTCGGATTCACCATCGAGCCCCGGACCGAGGAGCTGATCCGGACCGCGGTCGACCTCCGCCTCTTCGAAGAGGTCACCCCGGAGCGGCTCCGCCACGAACTGGAGCTGATCTTCCGGGAGCCGGATCCGCCGGGGGCGGTGGAGGCGATGGCCCGCTACGACCAGCTGCGGTTCATCCACCCCGAACTCGTCGTCACCCGGGAGACCCGGCCCTTTCTCGAACGGCTGGGGAAGTGCCTGGGCTGGTTCGAGAATACCTTCCCCGGGGAGCCGGTCTCCCGCTGGCGGGCATATTTCGGGGGGCTGATCTACGATCTCCCTCCCCGCGATCTGCTCCGGACGGCGGAAAAATTCAACCTCTCCCGCCGCTTCTCCGAACAACTCCGGGCGGCCCGGAAAGACGAGCCGGAGATCCGGCAGGTTCTCCCGGCCCCCGCCGACCCGCCCCCCAGCCGGGTCTCCTCCCTGCTCCGGGGCCGGTGCCCGGAGGTGACGCTGATCCTGATGGCCCGGCTCGGGTCGGAGGAGAGGGCCGACGAACGGTTCCGCCGTTATCTCACCGGCTACCGCCGGGTGACGGGGGAGGTCAGCGGGCGGGACCTGGCCGACCTCGGCCTCCCCCCGGGACCCGCCTACCGGCCGATCCTCGAAGAGCTGCTCGCCGCCCGCCTCGACGGCCGGGTCTCCACCCGGGAGGAGGAGCTGGCCCTGGCCCGCCGATTAATTGACAAATCCCCCGGGCGCTGATATAACCGTCCCCGTCGAAAAAACATCCGGCGCAAACGAGATATAATCGGTATCGCTATCGGTATCGGTATCGCTATCGAAGCCCACTGCTTACTGCTCACTGCTTACTGCTTATTGCTTACTGCTTATTGCTTACTGCTTACTGATTACTGATTACTGATTACTGATTACTGTTCACTCAATACCGTCCTATGAATTTCCCCCCCACCATCTTGAGCGGGATGCGCCCGACCGGGCCGCTCCACCTCGGGCATCTTCTCGGGGCCCTGAAGAACTGGGCCGGCCTCCAGGACAGCTACCGCTGCTTCTATATGGTCGCCGACTGGCACGCCTTCTTCAGCGAGTACGAAGATCCGGGGATGATCCGGGAATACACCCGCCAGTCGGTGGCCGACTGGCTCAGCGTCGGGCTCGACCCGGAGAAGAGCACCATCTTTGTCCAGTCGGCCGTCCCCGAGCACGCCGGACTCCACCTGATCCTCTCGGCCCTGACCCCGCTGCCCTGGCTGGAGCGCTGCCCGACCTACAAGGAACAGCTGCGGGAGGTCACCGGCCGCGACCTGCTCACCTACGGGTTCCTCGGCTATCCCGTCCTCCAGGCGGCCGACATAATGCTCTACCGGGCGACCGCGGTCCCGGTCGGAAACGACCAGGTCCCCCACCTCGAGCTGTCCCGGGAGATCGTCCGCCGCTTCAACGGGCTCTTCCGGCCGGTCTTCCCCGAGCCTCGGCCGCTGCTGACCGAGTCCTCGAGAATCCTCGGGCTGGACAACCGGAAGATGAGCAAGAGCTACGGGAATTTCATCGCCCTCTCCGATCCCCCCGCCGAGATCGAAAAGAAAGTCCGGGGGATGATCACCGATACCCAAAGAATCCGGCTGAGCGACCCCGGCCACCCGGAGGACTGCAACGTCTTCTCCTACCACCGGCTCTTCAACCCCGGACAGCTGGCGGAGGTGGAAGACTGCTGCCGCCACGCCCGGCTCGGCTGTACCGACTGCAAGAAATGCCTGGCCGGCGCCCTGGCCGACTACCTCGCCCCGATCCGGGAGAAACGGGAAAGCTGGCTGAAAGGCGACCGGGTTGGAGAGGTCCTTGAGGCCGGCACCGCCCGCGCCCGCGCCGCCGCCGCCGAAACGATCTCCCTGGTCAGGGAGGCGATTAAGTTTTAATGGGCAGTAGGGAGTTCCGCCGTCGCCCTTCGGGCTATGGCGGATTCAGGCAGTAGGCAGTGGTACCTGATCTGAGCAATCCGAGTAATCAGTGGACGGAAAATTAGGGCGAGGCGGGGGAAAGATTCGTGATGATTCGCGAGGATTAGCGGTGTAAAAAAAAGGGGCCGAGGCGGGGGAGAAATTAGTGTTTATTCGTGTAATTAGTGGTTAAAAAGGGGCCGAGGCGGGGGAACCGAAACAATGATCAGCGTCCAAAGATGATCGAGCAGGACCAGCATTTTCACCTGGATATCTTCGCCGGGCCCCTGGATCTCCTCCTCTACCTGATCCGGAAGAACGAGGTCGATATCTATAACATCCCGATCCAGAGGATCACCGAGCAGTACCTGAAGTACCTGGAGTTGATGAAGATCCTCGACCTCGATATCGCCGGGGAGTTTCTCTCGATGGCCGCCACCCTGATGCATATCAAGTCCCGTCTCCTCCTCCCCCCCGAGGAGAGGGAGGAACTGGAGGAAGAGGAGGAAGATCCCCGCTGGGAACTGGTCCGGCAGCTTCTGGAGTACAAGCGGTTCAAGGACGCCGCCGACCTCTTTGGGAACCTCGAGCGGGACCAGGGCAAGACCTTTTCCCGGAAACCGGCCGTCCCGGACCCGGTCCCCGCGGCCGAACTGCCCCTGGCCGAGATCGACCTCTTCAAGCTTCTCGACGCCTTCTCCGAGGTTCTCAACGAAGCCGAAAAACGCCGCCCGCCGGAATTCGAGCCCGACCCTTTCACCCTCGATGACGGCCGGGCCCGGGTCCTGGAGCGGATCGCCCCCCGGGAGGCGATCCTCTTCCATCTCCTCTTCGACCGGGGAGAACCCCGGACCCGGGTGGTGGTGGTCTTCCTCGCCCTGCTCGAGCTGATCCGCCAGCAGGCGGTCCAGGTCGTCCAGCAGGGTCACTTCAGCGAAATTATGATCCGGAAAGTCATCCCGGCGGGAGCCGGATAATGTCCCCGAAGAACATCAGCCTGAAGCGGGTCGTGGAGGCGATCCTCTTTGTCGCCCCGGAGCCGATCTCGTCCGGGCGGCTCGACGAACTGACCGCCGGGATCCGGAAGGAAGGGGAGCGGGTCAAGGACGCCCTGGCCGAGCTGGCCGGGGAATACGAATCCGAGGAGAGGAGTTTCACTATCCGGAAGGTGGCCGAGGGCTACCAGCTCCGGACCCGGGAGATTTACGCGTCCTGGATCCGGAACCTCTACCGGACCCGCCGGACCGTCTATCTCTCCAAGCCGGCCCTGGAGACTCTGGCGATCATCGCCTACAAGCAGCCGATCACCCGGAGCGAGATCGAGGCCATCCGGGGGGTGGCGGTGGACGGGATCCTCAAGAGCCTCCTCGAGCGGGAACTGATAAAAATCTCCGGCCAGAAAGAGGTGGTGGGGAGGCCCTATCTCTACCGGACCTGCCGGAAGTTTCTCGAGCATTTCGGGCTCCCTTCCCTGGCCGCCCTGCCTCCTCTGGAGTCGCGGGAGACACCGTCCGGGAAGAAAATTATCTCGGCGGCCCAGCTCCGGCCGGCTCCGCCGGAGGCCGGAGAGGGGATAGAACCGGAGGAAACTCAATGAAAGCCAAGGAACGCCGGGAGCGGATCGCCGCCCTCGACAAAAAACTGGTCGAACTGCTCAACCGGAGATGCCGGCTGGCCGCGGAGGGCGCCGGGCGGCGGCGGGGTGGAGGGACATATGACCCGGCCGCCGAGGCCCGGATACTCCGGGAGGTCGAGCGGCTGAACCCCGGTCCCCTCGATAAGCGGGCGCTGGGGGCGGTTTACCGGGAGATTCTCTCCGCCGGGCGAGCCCTGGCCCGCCCCCCGCGGATCGCCTACCTCGGCCCGGAAGCCACCTTCACTCACGCCGCCGCCCGGGAGAAGTTCGGCGCCGGAGCCGAGTATATCCCGGCCGGCACGATCGCCGGGGTCTTCCGGGACGTCGAGACCGGATCCGCCGATTACGGGGTGGCCCCGATCGAGAACTCCCTGGAGGGCGCGGTCACCTATACCCTGGATATGCTGCTGGACTCCCCCCTCCAGGTCTGCGCGGAGATCAGCCGCCGGGTCTCCCACTGCCTGCTGGCCAACGGGCCGCTGGAGGGGTTGAGGAAGGTCTATTCCCACCCCCAGGTCTTCGGCCAGTGCCGCGGCTTCATCCAGAAGGCCCTTGCCGGGGTCGAGCTGGTCGAGGTGGCCAGTACCGCCCGGGCGGCGGAGCTGGCCGCCGCGGAGAAAAACGCCGGGGCCCTGGCCGCCCGGCTGGCCGGCGCCGTCTACGGCCTGAAGGTCCTCCGGAAGAACATCGAGGACAGCGCCGGGAATATCACCCGCTTCCTGGTGCTCTCCCGTTCGGCCGCCCCGCCCACCGGCCGCGACCGGACCTCGCTCCTCTTCTCCCTCCCCCACCGGGCCGGGTCGCTCCACGACGCCCTCAACGCCTTCAAGATCCGGGGGATCAACCTGACCAAGATCGAGTCCCGGCCCTCGAAGAAGAAGGCCTGGGAGTACTACTTCTTCGTCGATCTCGAGGGGCACCGGAATTCCCCGAAGGTCCGCCAGGCCCTGGAGGACCTCGAGGAGAAGAGCAAGTTCTTAAAGATCCTCGGCTCCTACCCCGTCGACGACACCACACCCTGAATAATATTGAACCGCAGAGAACGCAGAAAGCGCAAAGAATCGAACAGAGATTAGCGAGATCAGTGGTTAAATCAAGGGGGCGAGGCGGGGGAACGATTAGCGAAGATTAGCGGGATTAGCGGTTTAAAAAAGGGGGCGAGGCGGGGGAAAATTAGAGTTAATTCGTGTAATTAGTGGTTAAAAAAGGGGCCGAGGCGGGGGACAATTAGAGATAATCCCTGTAATTAGTGGATAAAAAGGAGCTACGGAAATGGTCGGTAAACAGATTCGCCTGGAAAGAATTATGAACCGCAACTCCGGCCGGACGATAATCGTCCCGATGGACCACGGGATCACCCTGGGCCCGATCCCCGGTCTGACCGATATGAGCCGGGCGATCGAAGGGGCGGTCAACGGCGGGGCCAACGCCATCATTATGCACAAGGGGATGGTCAAGGCCGGGCACCGGGGCCGGGGCAAGGACGTCGGGCTGATCGTCCACCTCTCGGCCAGCACCTCGCTCAGCCCCGACCCCCACGACAAGGTCCCGGTCTGCACGGTGGAAGAGGCGATCCGTCTCGGGGCCGACGCGGTCTCGATCCACGTCAACCTGGGCGCCCCGACCGACAGCCGGATGCTCGGCCTGCTCGGGGCGGTGGCCAAGGAATGCCGGGACTGGGGGATGCCCCTGCTGGCGATGATGTACACCCGGGGGGCGGCGATCGCCGACCAGTTCGAGGTCGGTCACGTCAAGCACGCCGCCCGGGTCGGGGCCGAGCTCGGGGCCGACATCGTCAAGGTGAACTACACCGGGTCGGTCGAGAGCTTCCGGGAGGTGATCGCCGGCTGCCCGGTCCCGGTGGTGATCGCCGGGGGGGAGAAGATGGAGACCGACGGGGAGCTGCTGACGATGGTCAGGGAGTCGCTGGCCGCCGGCAGCTGCGGGGTTTCGATCGGCCGCAACGTCTTCCAACATATCGACCCGATCGCGATCATCAAGGCGATCGACCTGCTGGTCCACGAAAACCGGGAGATCGCCGAAGCGGAGAACTTCCTGAAACAGGCGAAGGGCAAAGATGAATAAGCCGAAACAGGTCTGGATCGACTGCCGGCCCTGGGCCAAGAAGCGGGTCCTGGCCGCGCTGGAGAGCGGGGCCGACGCGGTGATCGTCCCGCCCGGCCGGACGGAATCGGTCAAGGAACTGGGGCGGTTGCGGACGGTGGCCGAGGACGGCGACCTGAAATTGGGCCGGGCCGTGGTCGAGATCGAGATCACCTCCCGGGCCGACCAGGAGGATATCATCTCCCGAAGCAAAAACCGGACGGTGATCGTCTCCGGGCGGGACTGGAAGATCATCCCCCTGGAGAATATCATCGCCCGCTCCGGCGAGGTGATGGCGGTGGTCGAGAGTCTCCCCGCCGCCCGGACCGCCCTCGGGATCCTGGAAAAGGGGGTGGCCGGGGTGGTGGTGAAGAGCTCCTCGCCGAAAGTGATCGCCGATATCGTCCGGTTGGTCAAAAGCGGCCGGGAGAAGCTGGAGTTGACCCGGGTGAAAATCTCTTCGATCCGGGAGCTGGGTATGGGCGACCGGGTCTGCGTCGACACCTGCAGCGTCTTCCGGCCCGGGGAGGGGATGCTGGTCGGGAATACCGGGTCGGCCTTCTTCCTGGTTCACGCCGAAACCGTCCAGACCCCCTACGTCGCCCCCCGCCCCTTCCGGGTCAACGCCGGGGGCGTCCACGCCTACACCCTCCTCCCCGGGGGGAGGACCAGCTACCTCTCCGAGCTGGAGATCGCCGAGGAGGTCCTGGCGGTCGATCCCCGGGGACGGACCCGGACGGCGATCGTCGGCCGGGCCAAGGTCGAGAAGCGGCCGATGCTCCTGGTCCGGGGGCGGGCCGGGAAGAAGGAGGTCAGCCTGATCCTCCAGAACGCCGAGACCATCCGCCTGGTCCGGCCCGGAGGGAAACCGCTCTCGGTGGCCGCCTTGAAAAAGGGGGACGAGGTCCTGGCCCACTTCTCTTCCGGCGGCCGCCACTTCGGGACCAAAATCGAGGAGAGCATTGAGGAGAAATGACCGCCCCCGCCCGTTACGAAAAAGTCACCATCGCCGGGGTCGGCCTGATGGGAGCTTCGCTGGGGATGGCCCTGAAGGCGGAGGGTCTGGCCCGGGAGGTGGTCGGCTGGGGGAGGAATCAGGCCCGTCTCGACAAGGCGGTGGAACTGGGGGCGATCGACCGGGGCACCCGGGACCGGGCCGAGGCCCTGGAAGGCTGCCGGCTGCTGGTCTTCGCCACGCCCGGCCGGGTGACCCTGGAACTGGCCGGGGAGTGGTTTCCGGAGGTCCCCCCGGGCTGCCGGATCACCGACCTGGTCTCGGTCAAGGGCCGGATGGTCGAACGGTTGACCGAGATCACCCCGCCCCGGCGCTCCTACGTCAGCTCCCACCCCCTCTGCGGTTCCGAGCGGACCGGGGCGGGGGCGGCCCGTCCCGATCTCTACCGGGGCCGGCTCTGCCTGATCACCCCGGTGGCGAAAACGAAGAAGACCGCCCTGGCCGAGATCCAGAAACTCTGGCAGGCCCTGGGGATGTCGGTGGTCTCGATGGCCCCGGCCCGCCACGACCGGGTGGTGGCCTCGGTCAGCCACCTCCCCCACCTGGTGGCGGCGGCCCTGGTCAACCAGATCGGCGACGAAAGGCTGCTCCCCTTCGCCGGGACCGGCCTGCGGGACACCACCCGGATCGCCGGGGCCGATCCGAAACTCTGGGCGGAGATCGTCGGCGAAAACCGCCGGGAGATCCTCTCCCAGCTCGAGGGGATGATGGAGAACCTGATGCTGGCCAAACAGCACGTCAAGTCGGGTGACCCGGCCCGGATCGGCCGGTGGCTGCGGAAGGCCGCCCTCCGGAGAAAGAAACTCGACCCCTGAAACCGGAGAGAAAGTTATGAATAAGGAGAAGAAACTGGTCATCACGATGGACGGGACCTGCGGGTCGGGCAAGAGTACCATCGCCAAGCGGCTGGCCGAACGGCTCGGTTTCATCTACCTCGATACCGGGGCGATGTACCGGGCGGTGACCTGGAAGGCCTTGCGCTCCCCGGTCGATCTCTCCGACCGGGAAGGACTGATCGCCCTGGCGGAGAAGACGGAGATCCGGCTGAGAAGAGGAGAGGAGGGGACGGAGGTCTTCGTCGACGGACAGGAGGTGACCGGGGTGATCCGGACCCCGGAGGTCACCAACGCGGTCAAGTTCCTGGCCGACATCCCCGAAGTCCGCCGGTGCCTGGTCGAGGAACAGCGGAAGATCGCCGCCGCCCGTTCCGTGGTCGCCGAGGGCCGGGACACCGGGACCGTGGTCTTTCCGGATGCCGATTACAAGTTCTTCGTCGACGCCCCGGTCGGGGTCCGGACCGACCGCCGCTACCGGGAATTTCAGCAGAAAGGAGTGGACAGCACCCGGGACGAGGTCCGGGCCGACCTGGAGAAAAGGGATCACGCCGACCGCTCCCGGGCGGTCGGGGGCCTCCG
>PWXJ01000152.1 GCA_003561965.1 PVC group bacterium | reverse complement strand
TCGAGGAGCCGGCAGTAGAGTTCGAAGCCGACGGCGGCGATGTGTCCGTGCTGTTCCCTCCCGAGAATGTTCCCGGCGCCCCGGATCTCGAGGTCGCGGAGGGCCAGGCCGTAGCCGGCGCCCAGGCTGGAGAACTCCTCGATCGCCCGGAGGCGCTTGCGGGCGGCGTCTTCGAGAAAGGCCCCCGGGGGGTAGAAGAAGTAGGCGTAGGCGAGGTGCTTGAACCGCCCCACCCTCCCCCGCAGCTGGTAGAGGTCGGCCAGTCCGAAGCGGTGGGCGTTCTCGACGATGATGGTATTGGCGTTGGGGATGTCGAGTCCGGACTCGATGATCGTGGTGCAGACCAGGACGTCGATCTCCCCGTCGGCGAACCTTTCCATCACCCCGGCCAGTTCCTCCTCCCCCATCCGGCCGTGGCCGACGGCGACGGTCAGCCCGGGGAACCAGATTTCGAGCTTCCTTCTGACCTGGTCGATGTCCCTGATCCGGTTATGGAGGTAGAAGACCTGGCCGCCGCGGTTGACTTCCCGCTCAACGGCGTTTCGGGCCACCTTCGGGTCGTAGGATACCACCCGGGTCTCGACGGCCAGGCGGTCCTGGGGCGGGGTGTTGATCGAGGAGAGGTCCCGGGCCCCGGTCAGGGAGAGGTAGAGGGTGCGGGGGATCGGGGTGGCGGTCAGGGTGAGGAGATCGACCTGCTCCCGGAGCTTCTTCAGCCGCTCCTTGTGGCGGACCCCGAACCGCTGCTCCTCGTCGATGATCACCAGGCCGAGGTCGCGGAACTCGATGTCCCCTTGGAGAAGCCGGTGGGTCCCGATCACGATATCGACCCTGCCTTCCCTCAGGTCGGCCAGGATCTCCTTCTGTTTCTTCGGGGGGACGAGGCGGGAGAGGTTCTCGATCCGGACCGGGTAGTCGGACATCCGCTCCCGGAAGGTCCGGGTGTGCTGCTGGGCAAGGACGGTGGTGGGGACGAGGACGGCGGCCTGGGCCCCCTCCATCGCCGTCTTGAAGGCGGCCCGGACGGCGACCTCGGTCTTCCCGTAGCCGACGTCGCCGCAGAGGAGCCGGTCCATCGGCCGGGGGGCCTCGAGGTCGGCCTTGATCTCGTCCAGGGCCCGGGACTGGTCGGGGGTCTCGGGGTAGATGAAGGCGGCCTCGAACTCCCTCTGCCAGGGGGTGTCGGGGGAGAAGGGACGCCCCCCGGCGGCGGCCCTCCGGGCCTGGAGGTCGAGCAGCTCGGCGGCCAGGTCCCCGACCGCCCGGCGGGCGGCGGCCCGGGCCTTCCGCCAGCGCCCGGCCCCGAGGCGGTCGAGCTTCGGGCGGGCCTTCCCCGAGCCGAGGTAGCGGGAGACCAGGTGGGCCTGGGTGAGGTCGCAGTAGAGGCGGGCGTTGTCGGCGTAGCGGATGACCAGCATCTCGCGTCTCCGGCCGGAAGCGGAGGTGATCTCCTTCACCCCGAGGAAACGTCCGATCCCGTGGTCGAGATGGACGACCCAGTCCCCCGGGGCGAAGTCGGAACGGGGCAGGCCGGGTTCGGTTCCGTGGTACTTCCGCCGGGGCCGGGGAAGGCGGTAGCGGGAGAAGATCTCGCCGTCGCCGATCACCGCCAGGCGGGGCTCCTCCCAGATGAACCCCTCGCCGGTCTCCCCGAGTCTCACCTCGAGTCCCGGGCGGGGGGCGATCCGCTTCTCGGTCAGGATCTCCCGGAGCCGGTCGGCCTCGCCGGGGTTGTGGGCGTAGAGGAGGACCCGGTAGCCGTCGGCCAGAAGTTCCCCGGCCGCGGCCAGCAGCGGGTAGGGGGCGGAGTCGGAACGGTACTTGAACCGCTCCAGGGTCCGCAGGGAGAAGCGGATGGCGGAGGTCCCGGCCGCGGCGGGGGTCTCCAGGGTGTCGGGAAGGAAGTGGAGGCGGGGGAACCTCCCCCTCCCCCACCCCGCCGTCTCTTCGGGGTCGAAGCGGCCGGCGAAGACGATCCGGCAGCCGGGGGGGAGGTAATCGAACAGGGAGGCGTCTCCGGTTCCGGAGAGAGGGTGGAGTTCCGCCGCCCCCACCGGCTCCAGCGATCGCTGGGAGAGGGGGTCGAAACTCCTCAGGGACTCGACCTCGTCGCCGAAGAACTCGACCCGGACCGGCCAGTCCCCCTCGACCGGGTAGATATCGACGATCCCGCCCCGGCGGGCGAAGTTCCCCCGTTCCATCACCGGGTCACCGTACTCGTAGCCGAGGCCGACCAGCTGTTCGGCCAGGCGGACCGGATCGGACCCGGAACCGGGGGAGAGGCGGACCAGGGAGGCGAGAAAGGCCTCCGGCCGGGGGAGGTCGGCGGCGAGGGCGGCCGGGGCGGCGACCAGGGGCCCGATCTCCTCCCCGGCGGCCCCCAGGAGGGAGAGGATACCCCGGCGTTGGGCCTCGGCCAGGTGGTCGGCCCCCCCGGCCGAGGCGGGGAAGAGGAGCGGGGTCCGGCCGGTGTAGCCCTCCAGTTCCCGGCTCAGCCGTTCGGCGTCCCGCTCGGTCGGGGCGATTGCCAGGAAGGGCCGGGGGGAGCCGGCGGCGGCCGCGGCGGCGAGGAAGCCCGGGGAGGAGCCGGGGGCGGGGGCGAGGCATCCGTCCCGGCCGGAGTTCCAGAGAGAGAGGAAGAGAGAGAACTCCTTCGATCCCTGAAGCGCCGCCGCGAGGTCCCGCCCGGCCGGTCCGGCCGGGTCCGGAGTTGCTGGTCTCTCCTTCACTTCCGGCAGACTACCATCCGCCGGGGAATTATTCAACCGGGGCCGAAGAGGGTTTCTCCGAAGAAGAATCCAGTCCGGCGGTATGCCCGGCGGGGTGGACGGAGAGTCCGGGGGGGACGGCGGCGGCGGTCTCGGCGATCGACCGGACGTAGTGGCTGAACATCAGGTAGGGGGCGAGACCGCGGCGGGGGAAGTCTTCGGTCCGGGCCCGGAGTTCGGCGGTCAGCAACCCCCGGAGCGCCCCCAGTGACTCCTCCATCTCCCCGTCGGCTTCGGTCTCCCCGAGATAGACGGCGAACGACTGATCGACCGCCGGGGCGGCCTGGCCGAAGAACTCCCGCAGCCCCGGCGTGACCTCCTGCTCCCGGCAGGCGGCCAGGCTCTCGATCAGGCCGCTGACGAAGAGGGCGAGCCGGCGGAGCCGGTTGATCCTTTCGGCGAACTCGCGCCGCCGGGAGGGGAAGATCAGGTACTGGTTGGCCGCCGTCCGGCCGGTCTTGATCACCCCGGACAGCCGGCGGTAGATCTCGATGGTCGAGACCGGACCGCCGTCTTGTTTTTCCTCGTCGGCGAGGAAGGAGAAAGCCCGGCGGGCGGCATCCCGGAGAAACCCTTCCAGTTCGGCCATCTTCATTTCCAGGTCGCGCCCGACCCCGACCGGGAGGACAAAGGCCGAGACGGCCAGCCCCAGGGAGCCCCCGATCAGGACCTGCAGCCCCCGGAGGAGGGCGGTCTCGTGGCGGTGTCCGGAGATGAAGCTGACGAAGATGATGGCGAAGGCTCCCATCCAGGCGGAGGCGGTGGCGTAGGAGACCGGGGATTGGTAGGCCCACATAAAGAGGGAAACCAGGCAGACGGCCAGGACCAGCAGGGGCCGGTCGCCGGCCAGGTGGAGGAAGAGGAGCGAACCCCCGACCGCGGCCACCGTCCCCGCCAGCAGCTGCTTGAGCTTGTCGAGGTTCTCCCCCCAGGCCCCGGCGATCACGACCACGGCCATCAGCGCCCCCCAGAAGGGGCGATCCAGGCCGAGGAGGCGGTTGACCGCCAGGACCAGGCCGACCGCCAGGGCGGCCTGGAAAGCCATCCGGGTGGAGGGTCGGGTCACCTTCCAGTTCATTCTGCCCTCCCGGCCAGCCGGCGGGCCCGGGCGGCGATCGAGTCGAGGACGGAGGCGGTCCTCTCCATCGCGGCGGCAAACCGCCCGATCTGGATATCGAGCCCGGTGATCGGCTCCGTCTTCGCCTCCCAGTCCTCCCGGAAGCGGTCGAGCAGCCGGCGGAAGCGGTCGAGATCGATCTCGACCCGGGCCTCCAGGACCAGGCCCCGGCGGGCGTTCTCGAGGACCGACCCCAGCTCCGAGACCACCTCCCGGGCCCGGCGGAGGGTCTCCTCCCCCGCCCCGGACATCCGGTCCAGGGAGCCGGAGGCGATCCGGAGGAGGTTGCCGAGCCGGAACTGGCCGTCGGCGAGCCCGTCGAGAAGCGCCCAGGAGGGGTCTTTCGGGGGGAGGACCCCGGAGGCGATCTCATACCAGAGGGCGAGGGAGTCGCCCATCTCCTTCCTGCTCCTCCGGGCCCCGGTTTCGGCGGCCCGGCCCCGGGCCCGGGAGAGGACCAGGTCAACCGAGTTGGCGGCGGCGGCGATGTAGCGGGCCAGGCAGTCGAAGAGGGCCCGGACCAGGCGGACCGGGAGGACCTGGAAACTGACGTAATAGCTGGAACCGAAGGCGACGGCCAGGGCGGCCCAGTAGCGGGGGAGGAGGGCCGGGGAGATCTCCAACCGGGGGACGAGGACGAAGACGAAGAGAAAGATCGGGCCGGTGCCCTTCCAGGCGGGGCCGAACCTCCTGATGTAGAGGGCGAGGAAGGCGGCGGCGGCAAAGACCAGTCCGTAGGTGAAAGACCCCTCGGCGACCAGGGAGGCGGGGACGGAGATCAGCAGCCCGCCGAGGAAGTTCCGGGCCATCCCGAGCTTCCGGTCCCGGGTGTCGGCCCCGGAGATATTCGCCGAGAGGAGGACGGCGGTGATCAGGGTGGGGAAGACCAGGGTCAGGTCAAAACCCTCCGCCTCCCCGACCCCGAGCAGGGAGGAGACGATCAGGGCGGGCAGGAGCGCGACCAGGCCGCAGAGGATGACCCGTCCGGCCCGGCGGAGGCGGATCAGCCCGGGGTCGTGCTCGAAGAAGCGGAGGCGGGCTCCCCTCAGATAGGGTTGGGCGGCGAGGGTCATCTCAGTTGAACTCTTTCACCTGCCGGTTAGCCGGCAGGGGCCTGCAGTGAAGCCGCGGAGGAAGGTGTGGACCGACTCGCCGAGTCGTTCCAGGTTGTAGCCGCCCTCCTGGCAGATCAGGGTGGGGAGATCGAGGGCGGCCAGGCGCCCGGCGATCTTTTGGTAATCCCCGATGTCCAGCCGGAAGCCGCCGATCGGATCGTCGGAGTGAGTGTCGAAGCCGGCGGCGATGATCAGGTACTTCGGTTCGAAACCGCCGATGGCCGCGATCACCCGGTCGAGGGCCTCGAGATAGCCGTCGGGACCGGTGCCGGGGGGGAGCGGTTCGTTGTGGTTGGTGCCGGCGGCCTGTCCGACCCCGGTCTCCCCGGCATAACCCCAGAAGTAGGGGTACTCCACCGCCGGGTCGCCGTGGATCGAGGCGGTGAAGACGGCCTTCTGCCCGATGAAGAACTCCTGGGTGCCGTTGCCGTGATGGTAGTCGATATCGATCACGGCCACCCGTCCCTTGTTGAGCAGGTACTCCGCCGCGGTAGCGGCGTTGTTGAAGTAACAGTAGCCGCCGAAGACCCGGGGGCCGGCGTGGTGGCCGGAGGGCCGGCAGAGGGCGTAGACCGCCCGCTCGGCGCCGGAGGCGATCAGCTCGGCGCCGGTCAGGGCGGTGTCGGCCGAGGCCCGGGCGACCTCGTAGGTCCGGGGCATAATCGGGGTAACGGCGTCGGTACACCAGATCCCACCCTGGAGGGGAACGTCGACCCGCCGGGGGAGGTTGGCCCCCTCTCCCGGGAAGAGGTCGGGATAGAACTCCTCCCCCTCTCTCAGGGAGGCGGCGGTGTCCCGGATGTAGTCGTGGTAGGGGTGGAGACGGGTCAGGAGGCGCTCGGGGAAGACCGAGGCGGTGACCAGGGTGAACTCCGGGTCGTCCCGGAGCCGGTCCTTGATCGCCTTGACCCGGAGCGGGGTGTCCTTGACCTCGTAGGAATCCGGTCCGAGCTGGAACTTCCAGTAGGGGTTGTGGAGGCTGTCGTTGTACTTGGTGACGACTTTCATCGGCTGCTCCGGCCCGCTTCCGGCCGGGGGGGATTCATTTCTTCTTCCCCATCAGTTCCAGCACCTTATCCTGGGGGATCGGGGGGGACTCCCGGCCGAGCCGGCCGTTCATCCCGCTGGAGGAGAAGACGGCGTTGAGGACCGCCTCCTCGGTGGCCTCGATCACCGCCTCGTAGAGGATGTCGATGTGGGGGTCGGTGATGTAGCGCAGCCGGGTGAAGCGGTCGGAATCGAGCGTGGGGCGGAGCGAGCGGTTGCTGGTGCAGAAGGAGATCAGGATCTCGCCGCTGGAGGAGGCGGCGCAGGAGCCGACCCGGCCCAACCCGAGGGCCGAGCGCTTGGCGATGTCGTTGAGCTGGGTGCTGACCAGGGGAACGTCGGTGGCGATGACCACGATGATCGAGCCGGCCGAACGTTCCCTCCGGCTCCCGGTAGGGTAGAGCGGGTCGAGATCGCGGCCGATCACCCGGCCGTCGATGGTCAGGTTGCGCATCCGGCCGAAGTTGGAGAGGACCAGGACCCCGAGGGTGAAGTCGGTTTTGGCCACCTGGAAGACCCGGGAGGAGGTGCCGATCCCGCCGGCGAAGTCGAAGGTGGTCATCCCGGTCCCGGCTCCGACCGAACCCTGGGCCACCGGCCCGGGGGCGGCGGTCTCGATCGCCCGGATGGTGTCCCGGGCGGAGCAGACCCCGACCCGGACGTCGTTGAGAAAGGAGTCGTCGGCCTCCCCGACCACCGGCATAATCACGTCGGTTTCGGTGCCGAGCCGGGGATATTTCCGGCTCATATGGACGATCACCCCGTCGTGGGCCCGGCCGACCGAATGGGAGTTGGTGAGGAGGATCGGGGACTCCAGCCAGCCCTGGGCCAGGACCTGGGTCAGCCCGGCCATCTCCCCCACCCCGTTGAGAATGAACCCCCCGGCCATCAGCCGGCGGGTGTAGGTCTTCCCGGACGGGAGGACCGCGGTCACCCCGGTCCGGACCCGGGTGGTCTCGTTCCGACCGGGGATCCGGGCCTCGTCCTCGATCCGGGTGTAGTGGCCGACCCGGACCCCGGGAACGTCGGTGATCGCGTTGTGGACCCCGGGCCGGTAGCCGCCGATCCGGATCCCCAGTTCCCGGGGAGTCGGGCGGGGCGGCCCCCCCTCGGCCCGAATCTTCCGCGGAGGGCGGAGGGGGATCCCGTAGCGGCGGGCGGCCGAGCGGATGATCAGCCGGAGGACCTCCTTGAAGGGCAGTCCCCGGGCGGCGGCGGCCCGCATCAGGGAGGCGTCGGGATGGAGGCTGGGCAGGGGGTTGAGCTCGATGAAGAAGGGCCGGCCGTCCCGGCGGAGGCGGATATCCACCCGTCCCATATCCGGGCAGGTCATCACCTCGAAGACCCTCCGGGCCATAGCCAGGACCGCCTTCTCCTCGGCCGGGGTCAGTTCGGCCGGGCAGATCACGCTGACCGCCTCGGCGGCGGCGCCGCCCTGTTTCATATCGTAATCGTAGATGTTGTATTTCGCCCCGAGCCGATCGAGGTCAAAGGTGTGCTCGACGACCGCCAGCAGCCGCCCGGGGTAGCTCTCGATAAAGGGGACGCTGAGTTCCCGGCCGGAGATGAACGGCTCGACCACCAGTCCGGAGGGGTAGTGCTCCAGGAGGCGGTCAATCACCTTCCGGGCCCGGGCGGCGGTCTCCGCCACCGAATCCTGCCGGATCCCCTTGCTCGAACCCTCGGAGTTGGGCTTGATGATCACCGGGTAGTCGAGATCGGGGGGGAGTTCGCGGTCCCGGGGAGTGACCAGGACGCCGCGGGGGACTTCCACACCCCGGGAGGCGAGGACGGTCTTGGCCAGATGCTTATCCAGGTTGAGGTGGAGCAGCGAGGCGTTACCGCCGGTGAAGGGAAGATCGAGCTGTTCGTAGAGGCCGGGATAGAAAGCCTCCCGGGCGCTGCCGATGGTCCCCTCGGCCAGGTTGAAGACCAGGTCGGGCTCGCCGTCCAGCAGGCGTTCGACCACCTGGTCGGGCGGTCCCGAGACCTCGACCGGGGTTACCGTGTGGTGGAGTTCGGAGATCGCCCGGACGATCCGCTCCACGTCCGCTTCGGAGAGCAGTTCCGCGGTCAGTTCGGAGTCGTCGGAACGGAGGTTGTAGGCGACGGTGATCCGCATCGGACTATCCTGGTTCTTTAAAAATCTCCTCCGGCGAGCGCTATCCTTCCGGGCAGGCTGAACTCCCGGGGGACCCGGGAAGGGTCAGCCGGCCAGGGAACGGAGGAGTCCGCCGGCGAGGAGGAGTTCGCGCTCACGGGGGGAGAGTTCGAGGGCGAGTTTCAACTCCACGCCGCGGGTGAGGTTTTTCACCGTTACCGGGGTCCCCGCTTCCACCTCCTTCCGGAGGTCGGGGAAGGTAAGTTCGTCGCCGGTCCCGATATTTCCGGCGAGTTCCTCATTCCCCGGCGTGAGGGGGAGGATCCCGAAGTTGACCAGGTTGGAGCGGTGGATCCGGGCGAAGGAGCGGGCGATCACCGCCCTCACCCCGAGGTGGTAGGGGGCGAGGGCGGCGTGCTCCCGGGAGGAGCCCTGGCCGTA
>PWXJ01000182.1 GCA_003561965.1 PVC group bacterium | reverse complement strand
CTGAGCTACAGGCGCTGAGCAATTATTTCGCCGGGAAGAATAACAGGATCAGGATTACCGAGATCCCCCAGAGAGCGACATCCAGCAGCAGGGGGCCGTCCGTCACCAGGGTCCGGCCCGGCTCACCTCCGCCGTCTTTCCGGTACACCAGGTAAAGATAGCGGAAGATACCGTAAAGGACAAAGGGAATACTGTAATAAAGCCGGGGGCTGACCTCGAGCCGGGTCCGCTCCCAGAGGGTGTAGAGGGCGTAGGCCATCACCGTCGAGGAGGTCACCACCGCGACCATCTGGTCCAGCAGGTTGGGGGAATACTCGGCCAGGACGGTCCGGTGGCCGGAGGCTTCCTCTCCCAACAGGAGCAGCTCGTGGCGCCGCTTGCAGAGGGCGAGGAAGAGGGCGAGGAGGAAAGTACAGATCAGGAACCACTCGGAGATCGGGACCGCGATCACCACTCCCCCGGCCGCCACCCGGAAGATGAAACCGAAGGCCAGGGTGATGGCGTCGAGGATCACCACCCGCTTCAGGCACAGGCTATAGAGTATCATCAGGAGCAGGTATCCCGAGGAGACCAGGCCCAGGCTGAGATTGAGGGCAAAGGCCGCCGCCAGGGCGGCGGCGGCGGAGATCACCGCCGCGGCGGCGGCCGTCCGGGCCGGCAGGGAACCGCGGGCGATCGGACGCGCCCGCTTGACCCCGTGGCGGCGGTCCGCGTTGGCGTCCGCCAGGTCATTGAGGAGATAAACCGCCCCGGAGAGCAGGCAGAATACAACAAAGGCGGCCAGCGAGAGGACGACCGACTCAGGGTCGGTAAACCGCCGGGAGAAGATCAGGGCCCCGAAGACAAAGGTGTTCTTCAGCCACTGCCGGGGCCGCATCGAGATAACGATTTCCCTGATCATATCGGATCACCTCTTTCGGAGTAAATACCGCCCGGCTTGAAGAAAGACACCGGATAACCCCCGGCCGGAACTGTCAAACGGTCCCCGGCCGTCTCCGTCACCCCGGGTAGCCGGCGAAGAGCCGCCCCCAGGGCGAATCCTCCAGCCACTTCTCCACCACCTTCCTGCCCTTGAGGGGATACCAGAGCCGGTCGTGGTAATATTCGCTGGCAAAGACGAAGAGGTTGACCAGGGGGGTGCGGAAAAAGAGTTTCTGGAGGCACTTCAGCGGGGAGCGCCAGAGGAGCATCCCGATCCCGGTCCCCAGGTTGACCCCGACCCGGAAGCCCCAGTCCTCCTCGGCCAGTTCCTCCATCCCGACGATCTCGATCCGGCGGGGGTCTCCCGTCCCCAGCCCCTTGCCGTCGTCCCGATTGATGTAGCGGATCGACATCGGGTCGAACCCCATCATCTTCGCCGCCACGGCGTCGATCGCCACCTGGTCGGCCGAGGCCAGGATCACGTCCTTCCGGCGGGGAACCAGGGTCCGGGGCCCGGGGCCGGAGCCGGCGGTGGTCCCGTCCATCGTGGCGAAGATCCCGGAATGGATCTCCTTCTGGATCGCCAGCAGGTCGACCAGGGTGTCGTGAATCCAGGTGTGGGTGTAGTGGCGGTGGACGTTGAGCAGGCCTCCGAAGGCGTTCTTCATCGCCCCGGTGGTCACGGTGTAGGAGTGGGTCTTGACGGTGGGGAGGTGAACGATGTTCTTGCCGAAGAAGTAATCCGGGAGGAATATCCCCTCCGGGTAGACCCGCTCCAGGGCGTCGAGCTTCGCCTTCGGCCGGTAGGGGATCCACTTCATATCCTCTTCCTTATAGTTGAAGAGGGTGGGGATGGAGTATTTCTCCAGGACCGGTCCGAACTTGTTGTAGCGGTCGCCGAGGTCGGCGATGGTGACCACGGTATGGTTGTGAACGTCGACCAGGTCGTCGAAACCGGCCTCCTTCAGGGCCAGGATCGTCCCCTCCAGCTGCCAGGGGGTGGTGTTGGCCCCCGGATAGAGGAGATGCCAGCTGATATTGTCCTTGAGGATGGTGGACGCGGAGGGGTCGAGACTGTCTTTCAGCCCGGCCAGCTCGGCCAGCCGGACATAGTCCTCGAGGACCGTCTCCGGGGAGGTCTTGAGAATCGCGACTCTGGATCTCGTACTCATCACGCGGATATATTAAGACATCAATCCCCGGGCGGCAACCGATAATAAAAACCCCGGAGGGAGATAAGCATTGTCTCCCGGGAATTCGTTGTGGTAGGGTTGGAAACCAAAGTTTACCCGCCACCGGTATTACCCCCCTTCCGACGGGGAGTTCCGTCGGGAAGATTAACCCAGGAGGAGAAGAGATGATCTTCAGCAAGAAGGAAAAGGTAGTCGAGAAGTTGTTTTTCGATCACTACGCCCGAGTCGCCGAGTCGCTGGACCATCTGAAGGAGCTGCTGGCCGCCTACCTGGCGGACGACCGGAAGTTCAAGGACGCCTCGCTCCGGGTCCATCAGAGCGAGCAGGCGGCCGACGCGGTCAAGCAGGAGATCGAGGCCAAACTCTACGCGGGCGCCTTTCTCCCCATCAACCGGGGGGAGTACATTATGCTGGCCGAGTTCATCGACCGGATCGCCAACCAGGCCGAGACCACCGCCAACCTGATCGTCCTCACCCGGCCCGAGATCCCGGATTTCCTCGACGACGACCTGCTGGTCCTGCTCGACAAGGCCATCTTCTCCTTCGACGGGGTCAAGGGCGCCCTGGAAAATATGAACAGCGACATCGAGGCGGTGAAGGAGGCGATCACCCGGGTGGTCACCTTCGAGACCGAGGCCGACCGGCTGGAGTGGGAGACGATCAAGAAACTCTTCAAGTCCAACCTGGACCTGGCCCGGAAACTCCACCTGCGGGAACTGGTGGAGGATATCGCCGAGATCTCCGACCTGGCCGAGGACGCCGCGGAGCGGCTGGGGGTGATGGTGGTCAAGCGGCCGATTTAAACCGAAGGGCTTACCGTGATCGGAAGGATCTTAATCGGAAGCGGCGGCTACAAGATCCTGGGCGGGCTGTATCTCGGCTGGGGGATCGGGGCCAACGATTCGGCCAACATCTTCGGCACCGCGGTGGCCACCAACGTGATCCGGTTCAGGACCGCGATCATCCTGATGGCGATCTTCGTGATCCTGGGGTCGGTCGTCGAGGGCCCCTCCCTTTACGACGAGATGATCTTCTCCGAGGCCCGGGGGGAGAACCTGGCCCTGGCCGCCACCCTGGCCGCGGCCCTCACCGTCACCCTGATCACCTACCTGGCGATCCCCACCTCGACCTCCCAGGCGGCGGTCGGCGCCTTTATGGGGATCGCGATCGGGGCGTCCGGGTTTGCCGAGGTGGAGTGGGGGAGGTTCTTCCAGATGCTGATCTACTGGATCGTCAACCCGATCGCCTGCGTGGTCCTCTGTATCGTCCTGCTCCGGGGGCTGGGGGTTCTGCTCCGGCTGCTGAGGAGCAACACCACCCGCGACCGGATCATCACCGCCGGCCTGATCATCTTCGGCTGCTACGGCGCCTACTCGCTGGGGGCCAACAACGTCGTCGTCACCACCGCTCCCTACTACCACGCCGGGATGTTCGGCGAGCCGGGGACGGCGGCGGCCCGCTGGGCGGCCACCCTGGGCGGGATCAGCATCGCCGTCGGGGCGCTGACCTACAGCAAGCGGGTGATGGAGACGATCGGGAAGAAGATCACGCCCCTCTCCCCCTTCTCCGCCCTGGTGGTGGTGATCACCCACGCCCTCGCCCTCCACGTCTTCACCTGGGTCAGGGTCCCGGTCTCCTCCTCCCAGGCGGTGGTGGGGGCGGTGATCGGGATCGGGCTCTACCACGGGGCGGAGACCGTCAACCGCAAGACCCTGGTCCGGATCTTCTCCGGCTGGCTCCTCACCCCCGTGGTCTCCGCCTTCCTGGCCTTCGCCCTGATCGAGCTGATCGGGGCCTGAACCGCTCACTCCGGTGAAGGGAGGGCCCGGCGGGCTTCCCGCCGCCGCCGGCTGATCCTCTCGTCCCGGGGCCGGAGTTCCCGGGCCGCCTCCAGGTGGGGGGTCGCCTCCGCCGGGCGGCCGTGGTAGAGGTAGAAGGAGGCCAGCTGCTCCCGGAGCCAGGGATCGTCCGGGTCGATCTCCACCGCCCGGACCAGGAGTTCTTCCGCCTCCCCGGTCTGCCCGAGCAGGTCGTGGACCAGGGCCATCTCGACCATCAGCGGAGGGGAGTCGGGGTAGAGGGCGGCCAGTTCCCGGTAGTAGGCCAGGGCCACCCGGGGCCAGCCGCGCATCCGGGCGATCTCGGCCAGGCGGAGGTAGGGATCCCGGAAGCGGGGCTGGTACTCGATCGACCGGATAAAATATTCCTCCACCTCCTCCCAGTTCTCTTCCCCCCTCCCCCGGTAATAGCGGAAGAGGCTCTCCCCCTTGTCCATCTCCCGCAGGTAGGGTTCCTGCCAGCCGGCGGCCGCCACCCAGAGGATGACCATCGCCCCCAGGGCCGCCGCCCGGGAAAGTTCGTTCCGGCCTCGGGGGCCGGCCGGGTCGGGCCGGGATATCCGCCAGAGGCCCCCGCCGACCGCCGCCGCCGCGGCCAGGAGGGGGGCCAGGCTGACCCAGCCCCTCAAACCGAGAAGGCCGCCCAGGTTGTCGGAGAGATAACCCCGGAGGAAGAGGAAAAAGTTGAAGTAAAAGAGCGGGTTCCGAACCTTCCACTCCGCCCGCGGTTCGGTGGCGGTCATCACCAGCATAAAGACAAAGGAGACCGCGGCCAAAACGGCGAACCGGAGCGGCCACCGCCGGGCCGGCCGGACCAGGGCGAGGGCGAGAAAGGGGAGGGCGGGGATCATAAACCTCGCCCCGGCCGACCCGACCCCGTCCCAGTACTGGTAGCCGGCGTTGAAGAAGAAGAAACCGAGGACCGCCAGGAGACAGACCGCGAACTCCGGCCGGGTCTCCCGGTCGCGGGCGAAGAGGTAGAACCCGGGGAAGGCAAAGAGGAGGACCGGGGCCTGGTAAAAGAGACCCCGGTAAGGGCTGAAGGTGATCCCCCAGAGGGCCTCGAACCGGGGAAGAGTGATCCCGAGCAGACCGGCCGCGTGATCATAGGTCTGGTGAAGGGCGTAGGAACTGGTGAAGGGAGAACCGAAACAGACGTAGTTGTAATAGAGGAGGAAGCCGACCGGGAGGGCCGCCCCCAGCAGCCAGGCCGCCAGTCCCGGCTTCCGCCGGAGAGAAAAGGCGGCGTAGAGGGCCAGCAGGGCCATAATGATCCCGGCCGGGAAGTCGCAGAGGAAGGCGTAGCCGGCCAGGAAACCGCCGCCGAAAAGCAGGAAGGGGTTCTCCAGTCCGCTCGAGCGCTTCAGCCGGACCAGGATGTAGAACGAGGCCAGGGCGAGGACGGCCGCCGTCTGGTGCCCGTAGAAGATGCCGGAGAAAGGCAGGGCCAGGGTCCCCAGGGAATAGGCCAGGGCGACCAGCAGACGGGTCCGCTCCCCCGGACCGGAAAAGATCCCGGTCAGCTTGAAGAAGACGACCGCCCCCAGGGCCGAGGGGAGTCCGACCGTCAGGAGGGTCAGCCAGTAGCGCATATACTGCTCGGAGGTCACCCCGGCCCGCTTGAAGAAGAGGTAGCCGGGCACCGCCAGGAGGGAGAGGCCGGGGGCCTTGTCGGAGTAATAGTGACCCCGGTAATACACCTTGTCGCCGGTGTTGTGGTGGTAGGCGTCGATCCGGAAGGTCCCGTACTCGGCCAGGGCGTAGGTCAGGTTGAGCCGGCTGGAGACGTTCCAGGACTCCCGGCCGATGAAATGAAAAAAGTAGGAGTGGAAGAGCAGGACCAGGAGGAAGAGGAGCAGAGCCGGGCGATATTTTTTTCCTGTAGGATTCATCGGCGTTGATATACCTTATCCCGATGGTCAAGTATACTCCAGAGCTATTGAAATCCAGCGGGAAAAATCAGCGATGACCCCGAAGATCCTGATCACCGGGGTGTCGGGATTTCTCGGCTGGAACCTCCTCGGACACCTGGGAAACCGTTTTCCCCTGGCCGGCACCTTCGCCCGCCACCGCCCCCCCCTGGAGGGGGTGACGGCGGTCCGGCTCGACCTGAGGGATCCGGCGGCGCCCGGTGAGATCTTCCGGCGGCTCAACCCCGGGGCGGTGATCCACTGCGCCGCCGTCACCTCGCCGGCGGCCTGCCTGGCCGACCCCGGGATGGCCCGGGAAGTCAACGTCGACGGTACCGGGCGGATCGCCCGGGAAGCCCGCGGGATCGGGGCGAGGCTGATCTATGTCTCCACCGACCGGGTCTTCGACGGAAAGAAGGGCAACTACCGGGAAGACGATCCGGCCGAACCCCTCGGCCCTTACGGTCGGAGCAAACTGGCCGGGGAGGAACTGGCCCAGAGGCTATGCCCCGGCACCCTGGTCCTCCGCCTGCCCCTGATGTACGGCCCCCCCTCCCCCTTCTCCGGGTCCTTTATCGAGTTTATGCGGGAGGGTTTTCTCGGCCGGCAACCCCTCAACCTCTTCACCGACCAGTACCGGACCCCGCTCTACGTCGAGGACGCCGCCCTGGGGATCGAACTGGCCCTGGAACTTCCGCAACTGAGCGGCATCTATCATCTGGGCGGCCCCGAGCGGGTCAACCGGGCGGAGTTCGGCTACCGGATGGCGGAGATCTTCGGCTACGACCCGGGGGCGATCAACCCGGTCCGGATGGCCGACCAGCCGCACTACCCCCCCACCCCGCCCGACGCCTCGCTGGACAGCGGCCTCTTCTTCCGGGCCACCGGATTCCGGGGCCGGGGCGTGAACGAGGGCCTGACCGCCCTGAAAAATCGACTAGTGTAGTGTTTCACAAATATAAAGTATGCCCAATGTCATTGCGAGGAGCAACGCGACGAAGCAATCTATTCCCTGGCAGTGGATTGGGATTGCTTCGGCCTCCGGCCTCGCAATGATGATATGAAAGCGCGCCTCCCTCAGCAGTGATATAATCACTGCAACGCAAAACAAAGGGCCGAAAGGCCTAAAGGAGGCGCGCCGTGGATATTATAGCATTTGATTCCCACAAGCGTTATACGCTTTCTCTGGTCGAGGACCGGGAAGGCCGAGTCCTCACCGAAGCGCGTATCCCCCATACCAGGGGAGCGGTTAAAGAGTTTTTGCAACAGTTTACTCCGGGATCCACCGTCGCTGTCGAGACCATCGGCAGCTGGTACTGGATCTTGGATGAGATCGTGGAAGCCGGGATGAGACCGGCCCTGGTCCACGCCCGCAAAGCCAAGCTGATGATGGGGATGATCAACAAGACCGACCGGCTCGACGCTCACGGCCTCAACCGGCTTCAGCGCAACGGCACCCTGCCGGAAGTCTGGATTCCCCCCGCCGAACTCAGGGACAAAAGGGATCTTGGCCGGACTCGGATGGTCTTCTCGAATATGAGGACCAAGATTAAAAATCGCATTCATTCGGTGCTGTCCAAGTACGCGCTTCACGACTTTGGAAAAGTCAGCGATATCTTCGGTAAAAGAAACCGCGACCAACTCAAGCAGCGTGTCGATGAACTCCCTCCCCAGACTCGATTCACCACCCACTGTCTTCTCGACGAACTCGACTCTGTCCAGGGCAAGATCAGTGTCTTCGAGGACCGGATGAAGGAGGTATACGCTGAAACCCCCGAAATAAAGATCTTGAGAACGATTCCCGGAATCGGCTTCCTCCTCGCGGTTGTCATCGCCAACGAACTGGGCGACATCAGCCGCTTTGCCAGCCCAGCTAGCTTAGCCTCCTATGCCGGCACTACCCCCAGAGTTCACGCCAGCGGCGGCAAGGTCCGCTATGGCCCGCTCCGCTCCGACGTGAACCATTATCTCCAATGGGCCTTCGCCGAGGCGGCCAACTCCATCTGCGTTAACCATAAACGTTGTCCCGATCGCCACGCGAGTCGCCTCTATACGCGAATCCGAAAACGCAGAGGACACTTCAAAGCCATCGGCGCGGTGATGCGCCACCTCGCCGAAGCTACCTATCACGTCTTAAGCAAAATGGAACCTTATCGCGAACCAACCACTAAAGCAGCTTCGCCAAGGAAAGCGTAAGCGCGTTTGGGTCATGAGCCTTTCAAGGCTCGCGCAATGATTGCGACTCGCTTTCCAGATATGATCATGCCGCAGTTGACGGCGGAGAGATGACTTTGGCGAAGAGCCAATTTTGATTGCGAAGCGAACCCTACAAACAAGGGATCCTATAAATGAAATTTTTGTGTTGTCAAAGAGCGCGCTTTCAGAGATGACCAAATCAACCCCCACTAAATGGAAGAGAACCTGAAAAGATAGCTTATGCGAGAGAGCGTGATCTTTTACGTCTCCGGCCACGGGTTCGGGCACTCCTCCCGGACGGCGGCGGTCATCGACCGGCTGCTGGAGGTCCGGCCCGGGACCCGGGTGATCGTCAGGACCTCGGCCCCGGAGTGGTTTTACCGGGAGCAGATCGGGGGGGATTTCGAGTTCCACCCCCTGGAGTGCGACACCGGCGTGGTCCAGGCCGACAGCCTCAACCTCGACCCGGAAGCCAGCCTGGAAGCTTACGCCCGGTTCCTGGAGGGACTGGAAGAGAAGATAGACGCCGAGGCCGGGTTCGCCGACCGGGAGAACTGCCGCCTGATCGTCG
>PWXJ01000312.1 GCA_003561965.1 PVC group bacterium | reverse complement strand
TTCGGCCAGGCCAGGATCAGGTCGCCGCCGAGGTGGCGGGAGCTCATCGCGATGTAGGCCCCCCCGTAGGCCTTCCGGGTGATCAGGGCGACCAGGGGGACGGTGGCCTCGCTGTAGGCGTAGAGGAGCTTGGCCCCGTGGCGGATGATCCCCCCGTATTCCTGGTTGGTCCCGGGGAGGAAACCCGGGGTGTCGACCAGGGTCAGCAGGGGGATATTGAAGGCGTCGCAGGTCCTGACGAACCGGGCCGCCTTGTCCGAGGCGTTGATGTCCAGGCAGCCGGCCAGGATCCTCGGCTGGTTGGCCACCACCCCCACCGACCGGCCGCCCAACCGGGCGAAACCGGTGGTGATATTCGGGGCGTAAGCGGGCATATACTCCAGGTAATCCTCGTTATCGACCACCCGGGTGACGATCTCCCGGACATCGTAGGCCCGGGAGGGGTTGTCGGGGACGATCCCGTCCAGTTCGGGGTCGAGGCGGTTGGGGTCGTCGTTCTCCGGGCCGGGCGGGGCGTTCTCGGCGTTGTTGGAGGGAAGGAAGGAGAGCAGCCTCCGGACGGCCGCGATACAGGCCCGGTCGTCTTCGGCGATGAAGCTGGCGACCCCGCTGGTGGTGTTGTGGGTCCTGGCTCCCCCCAGGGCTTCCGGCGAAACCTCCTCCCCGGTCACCTCCTTGATCACGTCGGGGCCGGTGATGAACATCCGGCTGGTCCCGTCGACCATAAAGACGAAGTCGGTCAGGGCGGGGGAGTAGACCGCCCCCCCGGCGCAGGGGCCCATAATCGCCGAGATCTGGGGGATCACCCCCGAGGCCAGGGTGTTGAGGCGGAAGATATCCCCGTAGCCCTTCAGCGAGGCGACCCCTTCCTGTATCCGCGCCCCCCCGGAGTCGTTGATCCCGACCACCGGGGCGCCGACCTTGAGCGCCTTGCCGAGAACGCTGCAGATCTTGAAGGCCTGCATCTCCCCCAGCGAGCCCCCGATCACGGTGAAGTCCTGGGCGAAAGCGTAAACCAGCCGTCCCGCCACCTGCCCGTATCCGGTCACCACCCCTTCGCCCGGCACATCCTTCCCGTCCATCCCGAAGTGGGTGCAGTGGTGCTTGACGAAGGCCCCCAGCTCGACCATCGTCCCCGGGTCGAAGAGGAGGTCGAGCCGTTCCCGGGCGGTCAGCTTGCCCCGCCGGTGCTGTTTCTCGATCCGGGCCTCGCCCCCGCCGGCCCGGATCTTCTCCCGGCGCCGGCGCAGTTCCCGGAGCTTCTCGGTTTCCATAATCGGCGGCGTCTCCCCCGACCGCGGATCCCCGCGGTCTTCTTTAGCGGTTTGGGCCCGGCTGAATGCTTGTCCGGTCTTCCGGGGCATCGACCGGCCCTCTGGAATCGGGATGAATTTATCCTACTTCAATCCGGGGCCGAAGCAAACCATTTATTCCCCCTCCCGCGCCCGGCCAGCCCGAGCCCGGCCAGGATGATCCCTCCCCCCAGGATCAGCCGGACCGGGTCGGCCGCCTCGCCGAAGACCAGCAGGGAGACGGCCACCGCCAGGGGTATCTTCAGGTTGTTGAAGACCGCCAGGGTTCCGGCCGAGGTCAGCACCGCCCCCTGGTTCCACCAGAGAAACCCCAGCCCGGATGCGACCGCCCCCAGGTAGAGCAGGGTCCCGGCCTGGGAGAGGGAGAGCCGGGAGAGCTCCCCCCAGCTCCCGGCCAGGGTGACCGCCGGGGCGGCGGCCGCCGCCCCGCCGAGAAAGAGCAGGAAGTATACCTCCCGGTCCTTCAGCGAGCGGAAACGGGGCCGGAGGTTCCGGTAGTCGATCTGCCCGGCGGCGAAGCAGAGGTTGGAGAGCTGGACCAGGAGGAACCCGGTCACGATCCCCCCCAGGGCCGGCCGCCGGTAGGTGATGACCGCCGCCCCGGCCACCGCCAGCACCGCCGCCCAGAAGTCGGTTCTCTGAAACCGCCGCCGGAGGAGGTCGTCGATCAGGGCGACGTAGATCGGGGTCAGGATGGTGTAGAGCGCCACCTGGTAGGCGTCGAGGTAGCGGAAGGCCCGGAGGTAGGCGATGTACATCAGTCCGTACTGGACCGCCCCGGTCAAAACCAGCCGGGCCATCAGTCTCCAGGGGAGACCCTTCGGGCGGAAGCAGGGGAGAAAGAGGGGCAGGGGGATGACCAGGCGGACCCAGGCGACCAGGGCCGGGTCGACCCCGGCCAGCCGGGTCTTGATCAGCCCGAAGGAAAACGCCCAGATAAGCGATACGGCAATAAGGTATTTCATAATCTTCTAGTAACTATTCACGACCCGGTAACAGATTACCCCCCCGGCGGGCTTGTCCCGCCGGAGGGGAAGTTCAGAAGATATTCCTCGGCCACCCTACTCCCACCGGCGCGCGGGATACCCCCCCGGCGGGCTTGTCCCGCCGGAGGGAAAGTTCAGAAGATAGTCCGCGGCCACCCACTCCCACCGGCGCGCGGGATTGGGGATGGCGTTGTTATCTAACGAACTGATTCACCTGCCGGGTGAACCGGCAGGGGTCTAAAGAAATTTCCGGCCGGATAAACTTGATTTTGCCCCGGAAGCCCTAAATAGTACTTTACCCCCACCGGCAAACAAAGTTAATATTCAGGGCGGTGAAAGACGAGCCGGAAACCCTGACTTCGGTCGCCGACCTGGTGGAGATCGCCGGGAAGCTGCCCCCCTCGAACGTGGTCATACCCGGCGGCCACCGGCTGGAAGACCTGAAATTGGTCGAGGCGGCCCGCGACCACGGGATCGTCGACCGGATCGTCCTGGTCGGGGACCGCCGGGCGATCCGGAACTCGGTCTCGGAGCTGGGGATTCGGATCCGTCCGGAGAACATCGTCCCGGCGGAGAAACCGGAAGAGATCGCCGCCGCCGCCGCCGGGATTGTCACCTCCGGGCGGGCCGACATCGTCCTCAAGGGGGACATCTCGACCCCGGTGATCAACCGGGCGCTGAAACCCCTGGCCATCCGGCCCACGGTCAGCCTGGTCACCGTCTTCGACGCCGCCCCGATCTCCTCCGGCCGGCCGATGGTCCTGACCGACGCCGGGTTCACCACCGTCTGCGGCTTCGAGCGGATGGTCGACCTGATCCGCAACGCCTGCGAGGTCGCCCGGCTGGTGATGGGAATCCCCCGGCCCCGGGTGGCGGTACTCTCCGCCAACGAGAAACCGATCCCCTCGCTGCCCTCGACCTCGCTGGGGGCGGAGCTGGCCGCCCGGGAGTGGGAGGAGGCGGTGGTTTACGGCCCGCTCTCCTTCGACCTGGCCACCGACCCGGAGTCGGTGGCCCTGAAGGGGCTGGCCGGGCCGCCGGCCGCCCGGGAGGTGGCCGGCCGGGCCGATATCCTGGTCTGCCCGGGGATCGACACCGCCAACGTCCTCTACAAGACCCTGACCGCCCTCAACAAGTACGGGCTCGCCTCGCTGGCCGGGATCACGGTCGGTTTCCCCTTCCCCTACGTGATCCTCTCCCGGGCCGACACCCTGGAGACCCGGCTGGAGTCGATCGCCCTCTGCAGCGTCTTCGCCCAGAGGGCCCGGCTCGCCGGTCCCGCCGCGCCGTCCAAGGAGTAGGAGAAGATGAAAAATTCGGAGAACGAAAAACGCCACTGGGTCTTCCGGGCCCACGTCTACGACCGTTCCGGGGCCCTGACCAGCATCGCCTCGGCCTTCAGCAACGAGGGGATCAGCATCGACACCGTGGTCGGCCACGGCCTGGAGGAGCGGGCCGGGATCGACGGCAGCGTGGTGATGACCTTCCGCTGCGACGAGGAGGAGAAGGACGTGATGGTCCGGAAGGTCAGGCGGCTGAGCAAGGTGAAGTCGCTGGAGGAGCACCCCTACCAGTCCCAGAACCTGAGGAAATCGATCATCATCCGGACGGTCCGGCGGCTGGCGCCCCGGGACGTGGCCGGGGAGACCTCCTTTCTGACCAGCGAGTTGATCAACAGCGGACCCGGCTACTGGATCTACCTCCTGGCCGGTTCCCCCAGCGAACTCGACCCGGTCCTGATCCGGCTGGAGACCGAGGGCGTGGTGACCGACCTGGTCTATTCGATCATCGGGCTCTGAGCTCCGCGGCCTCCGCTCGCTTCCCGGCTTTTTGAATTTACATCGCCGGGGGGCCGGATTATAGTCGGGTTTATGAACTACGAAACCGTGATCGGGCTGGAAGTCCACGTCCAGCTCAAGACCGCCGCCAAGATCTTCTGTTCCTGCCCGGCCGGCTCGGGCGGGGAGCCCAACACCCGGGTCTGCCCGGTCTGCCTCGGCCTGCCCGGGACCCTCCCGGTCCTCAACCGGAAGGTGGTGGAGCTGGCGGTCCGGGCCGGCCTGGCCCTGAACTGCGCCGTCTCCGGGTTCAGCAAGTTCGACCGGAAGAACTACTTCTCCCCCGACCTTCCCAAGGCCTACCAGATCTCCCAGTACGACCGGCCGCTCAACGACTCCGGCCGGCTGGAGATTTCGGTCGATGGCGAAGTCAAGCGGATCGGGATCACCCGGGCCCACCTGGAAGAGGACGCCGGCAAGCTGGTCCACTTCGATGACGGCTGGAGCGGCGTCGACTACAACCGGGCCGGGATCCCGCTGCTGGAGATCGTCTCCGAACCCGATCTCCGCTCCCCCCGGGAAGCCGGCGAGTACCTGAAGGAATTGCGGTCGGTGATGCGCTACCTCGGGGTCAGCGACTGCGATATGGAGAAGGGCAGCTTCCGCTGCGACGCCAATATCTCCCTGCGGCCTTCCGGGGCCCCGGAGCTGGGGGTGAAGGCCGAGATCAAGAACCTCAACTCCTTCAAGGCGGTGGAGCGGGCCCTGGAGTACGAGGAGTCCCGGCAGCGGGGGATGCTCGAGCGGGGGGAGACGGTCCTCCAGGAGACCCGGCTCTACAACGCCGACCTCCAGCGGACTTCCTCGATGCGGTCCAAGGAGGAGGCCCACGACTACCGTTACTTTCCCGACCCCGACCTGGTCCCGGTCGTCCTGGAACAGGAGTGGCTGGAGGAGCAGCGCCGCTCCCTCCCCGAGCTGCCCCTGGCCCGGCTTTCCCGTTTCCGAAAGGAGTACGGTCTCCCCCTCCACGACGCCGGGGTCCTGACCGCGGAACGGCCCCTGGCCGACTATTTCGAGGCCGCCGCCGCCGCCGTCGACAGCCCCAAGGCCCTGAGCAACTGGGTGATGGGGGAGCTTATGGGCAAGTTAAACGAGGCCGGGCTGGCGATCGAGGAGAGCCCGGTCCCCCCCGGGGGCCTGGCCCGCCTGGTCTCCCTGGTCGAGCAGGGAAAGATCAGCGGGAAGATCGCCAAGCGGGTCTTTGCCGAGATCTTCGAGAGCGGCGGGGACCCGGAAGAGATCGTCGAGGAGCAGGGTCTGCTCCAGATCAGCGACCGGGACGAGCTCGAGGCCGTCGTCGAGAGGGTGATCGGGGAGAACCCGGGGCCGGTCGGCGACTTCCAATCCGGAAAGAAGGCCGCCCTCGGCTTCCTGGTCGGGCAGGTGATGAAGGCGACCGGGGGCCAGGCCAACCCGAAGCTGGTCAACCAGCTCCTCCACTCCCGGCTTTCCTGACCGGTCTCTTTCCCTTCCCTCCGGGCCGGCCGGAAACTTTCAACTTTACAATAGCCAGCCGCCGGGCGGTCTGCTATGATGTCCGGCCTTTGTTTACGCCCCGGTCTCTCTTCCAGTTTCCCGGCTGAGCCTCGGCCTGATTCCGGAAGAGAGGAAAGATGGGGGAAATCAGCCAAAGCATTCAAGGAGGAAGGTAGATGAACGTCTGCATAATCGGGACCGGCTACGTCGGCCTGGTCACCGGCGCCACCCTGGCCGAACTGGGCAACCGGGTCTTCTGCGTCGATAACAACGAGGAGAAGATCGCCATACTCAACCGGGGCGAGATCCCGATCTACGAGCCGGGACTGAAAGAGATGATCGACACTTCCCGCCGGGCCGGGAGGATCAGCTTCACCACCTCGATCGCCGAGGGGGTGAAAGATTCGGCGATCGTCTTCATCGCCGTCAGCACCCCGCCCAAGCCCGACGGTTCGGCCGACCTCTCGGCGGTCGCCGCGGTGGCCCGGGAGGTGGCGGAGAACCTCAACGGCTACAAGGTGGTGGTGGACAAGAGCACCGTCCCGGTGAAGACCGGGGAGAAGGTGGCGGAGACGATCAAGCGCTACAGCAAGGAAGGCAGCGAGTTCGACGTGGTCTCCAACCCGGAGTTCCTCCGGGAGGGTTCGGCGATCTACGACACCTTCCATCCCGACCGGATCGTGATCGGGACCTCCAGCCAAAAGGCGGCCGACCTGCTGATCGACCTCTACAAGCCGCTCGAGGCCCCGGTGATCGTCACCGACATCAACAGCGCCGAGATCATCAAGCACGCCGCCAACTCCTTTCTCGCCACCAAGATCTCCTTCGCCAACGCCCTGGCCCGGATCTGCGAGGCGGCGGGGGCCAACGTGGAAGAGGTCACCCGCGGGGTCGGTCTCGACCACCGGGTGGGGGACAAGTTCCTCAACGCCGGGGTCGGTTACGGCGGCTCCTGCTTCCCCAAGGACGTCTCGGCCTTTATCTCCATCACCGAGGAACTCGGTTACGATTTCCGCCTCCTGAAAGAGGTGGAGAGGATCAACGAGGAGCAGATCGATTACTTCTTCCGGAAGATCAAGGAGACCCTCTGGATCCTGGAAGATCAAAAGGTCGCGGTCCTCGGGCTGGCCTTCAAGCCCAACACCGACGATATGCGCAACGCCCCGGCGATCAAGATCATCAAGCGCCTCCAGGCCGAGGGGGCGAAGGTCAGGGCTTACGACCCGAAAGCGATGGAGACGGCCAGGGAAGACCTCCCGGATATCGAGTACTGCTCCGATCCCTACCAGGCGGCGGAGGGGGCCGAGGCCCTGGTCATCCTCACCGAGTGGAACGAGTTCAAGGAGATGAATCTCGACCGGATGAAGGAACTCCTCCACCAGCCGATCGTCATCGACGGGCGGAATATCTACGACCCGGAGCGGATGGTCGAGCTGGGCTTCACCTACCGTTCGGTCGGAAGGTAAATTCAAGTCTTTCGATTGCCCTTGAACTCCCCGAAGAACATCCTGGTCACGGGCGGGGCCGGTTTCATCGGCTCCCATCTTGTCCGGGGGTTGGTCGGAGAGGGACACCGGGTTTCGGTGATCGATAACTTCTCCACCGGCCGGAGGGAAAATCTCGCCGGGCTTGGGGACCGGATAACCCTGTTCGAGGGGGATATCCGGGACCCGGAAGCGGTCGGGGACCTGCTGGGGGAGGTCGAGGCGGTCTTTCACCAGGCCGCCCTCCCCTCGGTCCCCCGATCCTTCGCCGACCCGGTCGAGACCACCTCGGTCAATACCGGCGGGACCCTCTCCCTCCTCGAGGCCGCCCGAAAGTTCGGGATCTCCCTCTTCGTCTTCGCCTCCTCCTCCTCGATCTACGGCGACGCCGCCGCCGAGGCCAAGACGGAAGACCTCCCCCCGGACCCGCTCTCGCCCTACGCCGTCTCCAAGCTGGCCGGGGAAGAGTTCTGCCGGCTCTACCGGAAGCTCTACGGGCTGCCGACGATCGGCCTCCGCTACTTCAACGTCTTCGGTCCGGGCCAGGACCCGGAGTCCCAGTACTCGGCCGTCCTCCCCCTCTTCATCACCGCGGTTTTGGAGGGCCGCTCCCCGGTCATCTACGGGGACGGGACCCAGAGCCGGGACTTCAGCTACGTGGAGAACGTGGTCCGGGCCAACCTGGCCTGCCTCAACGCCCCGGAAGAAGCCTACGGGGAAGTCTGCAACGTCGCCTGCGGCGAGCGGATCGACCTTCTCGGGGTCCTGGAGATCCTGCGGGAGATCTCGGGCAGGCCGGTCGACCCGGTCTTCGCCGACCGCCGTCCCGGCGACGTCCTCCATTCCCGGGCGGATATCTCCCGGGCCGCCGGGCTGATCGGCTACTCCCCCTCGGTCCGTTTCCCCGAGGGCCTCCGCCGAACCTATGATCACTTTGCCGCCCGGTTCTCCCAACAGGGAGATCAGGTCAGCCATTAGTGACCTTTAAGTCCTTTCTCTGAAAATCAGTCAAACCCCGGAAAAAAGGAGAGCAAAAATGCCCGTCCCCCTCCTCGATCTCCCGGCCCAGTACCGGGAATACGGCGAAGAACTGGAAAAGGAAGTAATCGAGATCCTCCGCAGCGGCCGCTACATCAAGGGCCCGAAGCTGGAGGAGATGGAGCGGCGGCTGGCCGACTACTGCGGGGTGGAGAAGGCGGTGGCCTGCGCCTCCGGGACCGACGCCATCCTCCTGGCCCTGATGGCCCACTCGGTCGGCCCCGGCGACGAGGTGATCACCACCCCCTACACCTTCTTCGCCACCGGGGGCTGCATCTCCCGGCTCGGGGCCCGGCCGGTCTTCGTCGACATCGACCCGGTCACCTACAACATCGACCCCGCCCTGATCCCCGCCGCCGTCACAAAAAAGACCGGGGCGATCATCCCCGTCCACCTCTACGGCCAGTGCGCCGATATGGACCCGATCCTGGAGATCGGGCGGGAGAAGGATATCCCGGTGATCGAGGACGCCGCCCAGGCGATCGGGGCCCGCTACCGGAACCGGCCGGCGGGGTCGATGGGCGCGGTCGGCTGCTTCAGCTTCTTCCCCTCGAAGAACCTCGGGGCCTGCGGCGACGGCGGCTTTATGACCACCG
>PWXJ01000114.1 GCA_003561965.1 PVC group bacterium | reverse complement strand
GGGGCTACCTGGCCAAGGGCAACGACGCCCTGACCCTGGTGATGGTGGCGATCAACTCCCTGACGATGCTGGTCCTCTACGGGGTCCTGGGCGGGTTCCTCCTCGGGGTCGGGCGGCTCCCCGTCCCCTGGCAGGCCCTGGTCCTCTCGATCGGCATCTACGTCGCTCTCCCCCTGGCCGCCGGCTGGCTGACCCGGGACCGGATCATCAAGACCAGGGGCGAGGCCTGGTTCCGGGAGAAGTTCCTTCACCTTCTCACCCCGGTCACTATCACCGCCCTCCTGGTTACCCTGATCCTCCTCTTCTCCTTCAAGGGCGACGTGATCATCGCCCGGCCCCTGACCATCCTCTGGATCGCCATCCCCCTCTTCATCCAGACCAACCTGATATTCTGGATGACTTACGGGCTGGCCCGGGTCTTAAGGCTGAGATACCAGGACGCCGCCCCGGCGGCGATGATCGGGGCCTCCAACCACTTCGAGGTCGCCATCGCCACCGCCACGATGCTCTTCGGGCTGGCCTCGGGGGCGGCCCTGGCCACGGTGGTCGGGGTCCTGATCGAGGTCCCGGTGATGCTCTGGCTGGTGAAGATCTGCCTGCGGACGCAGCACTGGTTCCCCGCTTCCCCAACCGGGGAGACGGGATAAACGGAGATGTTTTTCGGGAAGATCGCCCGTCGGTTTCTTGCCCGATTCGCCCTTTTCTTCGTCGAAACGCGGGTAACAACCCCGTCGACCCTTTCCGGAGGGCTTTCCGTTCCGGGTTCCGTTCCGGGTTTTCGGTTGTTTTTCGGGAGGATTTGGGTGATAATGAAGTCCGGAACCTTGTTCTTCACCTCGGAAGCGAGGCGGCCGACCGGAGCCCGCGGAAAGCAATTTCTCCATTCAAGCGATTGAGGCGCAAGCAACGACAAAATGAGGGTGTTGACATTATGAGCATATTAGCCAAAGCGGATGTACTGAGCCTTAGCATTCCCGAACGCATCCAACTGGTCGAAGATATCTGGGATACGATTGCGGAGGTTCCCGACGAGGTCGGACTCAGCGAAGCGCAGAAGGCGGAGATTGGACGCCGTTTAGACGAGTATCACCGGAATCCGGAAGAAGGTACCCCCTGGGAAATGGTACGGGAGCGGATCAGGAACAGTCGATGAGCCGCCGGCTGATTGTTCGTCCCAAGGCCGAAGAGGAAATGGCGGACGCGTTCGACTGGTACGAAGACCTTGTACCGGGTCTCGGTTCGGATTTCCTTCTTTGCGTGGATGCGATCTTCAGTGCCATTTTGCGAGCGCCACAACAATACCCTCGCGTCTACAAGATGGCCCGCCGTGCTCTTACACGCCGATTCCCCTTCCAGGTCATATTTGTCGAAGACGACGAGCGAGTCGTCGTCCTTTCAGTATTCCACGCCAAGCGTGACCCTGAACAATGGCGGGATAGGATTTGATGGGCTGCGAAACTTGAGGAACTGTTCCCGGCCCGCGTCATTAGCTTGCTCCTAAAGAAGGTATTGCCCCTTTCGGAACGGGTCCGGATGTTGCGCGATCAGAAACATTCCGGGTATAATCTCCACCGCGGCCGGGAGGAAGATCCCCTTGCGGATGGCGGACCAAAACCGGCAATTATGACTTCGTAAGCCGCCGGCAAGATCGGAACGTGTCTTCCGCGCCCGGAGTCAGGAAAATTTCCGACCGATCCGACCTCTTGCCCCGTCGGAACGAGGGTAACAACCTCGTCGGTCCTTTTCGGATGGCTTCCGTTCCGGGTTTTTGGTTGTTTTTCGGTTGGGTTTGGGCGATAATAAAGCTTATAATTCGGTTCTCCGCCTTGTAAGCGAGGCGGCCGACCGGAACCAGCGGAAAGCGATTTTTGTCAATTCGCGAGGAGACAAGCCAATGCTGTCATTCATTCTCAATCGGGAACCGGTGGAAACCGATGCCTCCCCCGGCACCCTCCTGCTGGACTTTATCCGCTACGACGCCAAGCTGCCCGGGACCAAGGACGCCTGCCGGGAGGGCGAGTGCGGGTCCTGCACGGTCCTGATCGGGAAACCGGACGCTGACGGTCGGCCGCGGTACAAGGCCTGCGCCTCCTGCCTCCTCCCGATCGGCGACGTGGCCGGCTGCCACGTGGTGACGGTGGAAGGGGTGGACCGGGAAGAATTCAACGCCATCCAGCGGCTGATCATCGAGGAGAACGCCGCCCAGTGCGGGTACTGCACCCCGGGGATCATTCTTTCCCTGGCCGGCTTCGCCCTCTCCGCCGAAGCTTACAGTTACGCCGCCGCCGTCGACGCCCTCGACGGGAACATCTGCCGCTGCACCGGCTACGCGTCGATCCGGCGGGCGGCCGTGAAGCTGGCCGAGGCCCTGGAGAAGAATATCCGGGACCGGGACGACCGGATCCCCGGCCTGGTCGAGTACGGCGTTCTGCCGGAGTACTTCCTCTCCATCGCCGACCGGATCCGGGAGCTGAAGAGCGCCCCGTCCGGTCCGGAGCGGGAAGGGGAAGTCGTGGTGGCCGGGGGGACGGACCTCTTCGTCCAGAAACCGGAGGAGCTGCTGACCAGCCCGCTCTTCTTCCTCTCCGGGCGGCGGGACCTCGATTACGTCCGCGAGGAGGACGGTTCCCTCCGGGTCGGCTCCGCGGTCACCCTGGAGGACTTCCGCCTCCACCCCCTGGTCAACCGGCACCTGCCGGCGATGAGGGAGGACGTCCTCCTCCACTCCTCGACCATCTTAAGGAACAAGGCCACGCTGTCCGGTGGCATCGTCAACGCCTCCCCGATCGGCGACATCACCATAATGTTCCTGGCCCTGGGAGCAGTGCTGGAGCTTGAGGCGGCGGCCGGCGGAAACCGGCAGGTCGCCCTTTGTGAATTCTACCGGGGCTACAAGGACCTCGACCTAAACCCCGGCGAGATCATCCGGGAGATGGTTATCCCTCTCCCCAAGCCGGGAACCTTCTACAACTTTGAGAAGGTCTCCAACCGGAAGATCCTCGACATCGCCGCGGTCAACTCCTCCATCCTGCTGGAGACCGACGGGGAGAAGATCGCCCGGCTCCTGCTCTCCGCCGGCGGGGTCGCCCCGGTGCCCCTCCTGATCGGGGGACTGGAGAAGTTCTCCGGCAAGAAGATCAGCCCGGAGACTTTCGCGGAGCTGGCCTCGGCGGCGATGGCGGCGGTCGCCCCGATCGACGACGTCCGGGGTTCGGCCGAATACAAGCGCCTCCTCCTCGGCCGGCTGACCGAGGCCCACTATCAGAAATTCTCAACCCGGCGGGAAAACTGACTATGAAAAATACCGATATGGAGATGCACGTCCGGGGAAGATCGCTCTTCATCGACGATATCCCGACCCCGGAGAACCTGCTGCACGCGGTGCTCTTCACTTCCCCGGTGGCCGCGGGCCGGATCAAGCGCCTGGACGTGGAAGCCGCCCGCCGGGCGGACGGGGTGGCCGCGGTCTTCACCCACCGCGACGTCCCGGGCAAGAACCAGATCGGGCACATCGTCGAGGACCAGCCCTTCCTGGCCGAGGACGAGCTGAAGTACATCGGCCAGCCGATCGCCCTGGTGGCCGCCGACAGCCGCCGGCAGGCCCGGGCCGCCTGTAAGCTGATCGATCTCGAGGTCGAACCCGGCGAGCCGGTCTTCGACCCCCGGGAGGCCTGTAAACGGGGCCTGATCCACGGGAAGAAGCGGATCCAGATCTGCGGGAATACCGAACAGGCCTTCCGGGAATGCGAGCACATCGTCGAGGGCAGCGCCGCCAGCGGGGGCCAGGAGCACTACTACTTCGAGACCCACCGGGCCCTGGCCTTCCCGGTCGAGGACGACACCCTGAAGGTGGTCGCCAGTTCCCAGTCCCCGGGGGCCTACCACCATCACATCGCCGAGATCCTCGACATCCCCCAGCACAAGATCGAGCTGGAGATCCGCCGGATGGGCGGGGCCTTCGGGGGTAAGGAGTCCACCGCCGTCTGGGTGACGGCCGCGGCCTTCGCCGCGAGGCTCCTCGACCGCCCGGTCAAGCTGATCCTCGACCGCAACGACGACATCGCCACCTCCGGCAAGCGCCACGCCTACGCCTTCGACTACCGGATCGGGCTCGACAAGGAGGGCCGGATCCTGGCCTACGAGGTCGACTTCTACCAGCAGGCCGGGGGCTGCGCCGATATCTCGCTCCCGGTGCTGGGCAGGTCGTTCCTCCACGCCACCAGCGCCTACCGCATCCCCAACGTGAAGATCACCGCGGTCAGCTGCAAGACCAACATCCCCCCCAACAACGCCTTCCGCGGCTTCGGCGTCCCCCAGGCTGTCTTCTCGATGGAGTCGGCGCTCTTCCGGGCGGCCGAGGAGACCGGGCTCGACCTGGAGGAGATCAAGTTCAAGAACCTCCTCCGGGACGGCGATACCCTTCCCTACGGGATGCGGCTGGACAAGACCGACGCCGTCCGCTGCTGGGAGACCCTGGATGAGCGGGTCGATATCCGCCGGAGGATCGAGGATTGCGAGCGGTTCAACCGGGAACACGAGGACCGGAAAAGGGGCGTGGCGGTCCAGCCGGTCTGCTTCGGGATCTCCTTCACCCAGACCACCCTCAACCAGGCCGGCTGCCTGGTCAACATCTACCTCGACGGCAGCGTCGCCGTCTCCACCGGGGCGGTGGAGATGGGCCAGGGGGTCTATTCCAAGATCGTCCTGATCGCCGCCGACGCCCTGGGGATCCCGGCCCGCCGGGTCCGGATGGAGGCCACCAACACCACCCGGGTCCCCAACGCCTCCCCGACCTCGGCCAGCACCGGCGCCGACCTCAACGGGATGGCCGTCCAGTACGCCTGCCGGGAGCTGGTCGAACGGCTGAAAGCCTTCGCCATCACCCGGTTCAAGCACGACAACCCCCGGGACATCTCGATCCGCGACGGCGAGGTCCACCTGATGTCGGCCCGGACCGGCTACACCTGGGAGGAGCTGATCCGCGACGCCTACGGGTCCCGGGTCGACCTCTCCTGCCACGCCTTCTACGCCACCCCCGGGGTCTACCTCGACCCGGTCAAGGAGAAGGGGCGGCCATACGCCTACTACGCCTACGGCGCTTCCCTGACCGAGGTGGAGATCGACCGTATCCGGGGGACCTACGAAATCCTCGGGATCGACATCGTCCACGACGTCGGCCGGTCCCTGAGCCCCGAGATCGACCGGGGCCAGATCGAGGGCGGGGTGATCCAGGGGATCGGCTGGGCGACCATCGAGCAGCTCCGCTACGGGGATGACGGCCGGATGCTGACCGCCGTCGACTCCTACAAGATCCCCGATCTCAAGTTCGTGCCCGAGCGGTTCAACGTCCACCTCCTCGAGGACGCCTCCAACCCCTACGCGGTCTGCAACTCCAAGGCGGTCGGCGAGCCGCCCTACATCCACGGGATCGGATCCTACTTCGCCATCCTCCGGGCCTTGAGAACCGTCCGCCGGGACCGGCCGGCCCCCTCCCTCCCCCTGACCCCGGAGAAGGTCTTTATGTATCTCCACGGATCGGGGGAATGAGGCGGCCCGTCCCCGCGGCGGAAAGAATGAAAATTATTCCCAGTTGGTTGATTTTCCTGGCGGCTGTCTTCCTCCCCGCCGCCGCGGCCCGGGCCGGGTTCTTCCTCGATCTGGAAGGCGGCCTGGCGAACAACCTCTACAACGACATCCGGGTCCCCGGCGACACCGGGACCCGTTTCTCCCTGACCGACGACTTCTCGGTGGACAATACCCTCTTCTGGCGGGCCCGGCTGGGCTGGGAAGGGGGGAGGCACTCGATCAGCCTGCTGGCCGCGCCCCTCCGGTTCACCGCCTCCGGCGACGCCCCGGAAGATATCGTCTTCACCGACCGGACCTTCCCGGCCGGGGAGAGTCTCTCGGCCGGGTACCGCTTCGATTCCTACCGGGCCACCTACCGTTACCGGCTGGTCCAGACCCGCGCGCTCGACTTCGGCCTGGGCCTGACCGGCAAGGTCCGCGACGCCGCCATCCGTCTCTCCGGGGACGGTCGGAGGGCGGAGAAGACCAACGTCGGTTTCGTGCCGCTGGTGAACTTCCGCCTGGAGTGGAGGTTCGCCCGGCCGCTCTCGCTGCTGCTGGAGGGAGACGCGCTGGCCGCGCCCCAGGGCCGGGCCGAGGACGTTCTGTTGGCGCTGCAGTACCGGGTCCGCGAGAACCTGTCCGCCCGGCTCGGCTACCGGATTCTCGAGGGCGGCGCCGACAACGACCGGGTCTACAACTTCTCCGCAGTGCAGTACTTCGGCCTCGGCCTGACCTTCCGTCCTTAGCCGGGGTTGTTCCTCAAGCGGGACGGTTCCGGTGCCCCGCCCCTACTCCCTCCGAACGGTTCCATCCCTCTGCCCCCATCGGGGAAAAATCCGGCCTGAATTTTTTCCTTGACTGCACCGCCGGGGGTCCGGTTATACTACATCGGTTCCCCTCCCTGTAACTTGATTGCGCGTGTCAACTATTTATCTTGCCGGGGGAACATCGCATCTGATGAGGCCAGTGGAGAAAATGGGGATTGACCCGGGGTTGGCGCCGGGGAAGCGGGGTATTTAAGGACAGTGCCTGAGGCGGCTGAACGGCCGCCTTTTTTTATTGAGAATTTTGGGCGGAGAATCAACTCGAAGGAGGATGGATATGAACAAGATCATACTGATCATAACCGCGCTATTTGTTATTACCGCCTGCGATACCAGGGATCCCGCGCGGGTCGCTATGGAGGACGCCCGGGCAGACCTGGAAAAAGCCGGGGTAGAATACAGCCTGGAAAGTTTCATAGAGCGGATCAGGGAGAATGATATCGCCTCCGTGAACCTGTTCCTGCAAACCGGTCCCCGGGTGATCGGCTGGATCAACAATCTGTCCAGCAGATACCTGGATTACGATACTCCGTTCACGGCGGCGGTCAGGTGGAGGCGGCCGGAAATAATCAGGTCGTTCATAGATGCCGGCGCCGATTTTGACCGTTTCGGCAGAGATCGATTTACGCCGCTGGCCCTGGCCGTCAAAACCGGGCAAAACGACATCGCGCTGAGGCTGCTCGAGGCCGGCGCTGATGTCAATCCGGACAGAATAATACCTCCCTCCCCCAACACGCCGCTGATGTACGCGATGCGGGAAGGGAATATGGAGATAGTCTCCGCGCTGCTCGAGGCCGGCGCCGAGGTCAACGAAACCAATGATGACGGCCGGACGGCCCTGATGCTGGCGGCCCTCTGGGGGCATCGGGATGCCGTCCGCGCCCTGCTCGAAGCCGGCGCCGAGGTTGACGTCGAGGACAATTACGGCCACACGGCGCTCACCCGCGCCGCCTGGCGGTCCGACCCGGAGATAACCGCGATCCTGGAAGGGGCGGGCGCGGAGATCGCCGCGGAAGATATCAACGGTGATCTGGCGCTCATCTCGGCGGCGGGCGACGGCAATCCGGAGGTAGTATCTGAACTGATAAAGACCGGGTCCGATGTTAACGCGGCGGACGAAAACGGCCGGACCGCGCTGATGGCCGCGGCGTCGCGGAATCACCGGGAGGCGGCCGCGGCGCTGATCGAAGCCGGCGCCGACGTAAACGCGGCCGACGATCGCGGCCGGACGGCGCTGATCCTGGCGGCGGAAGGTCTGGGCGAAAAAGATCTGGCGGCCCTCCTCATAGAGGCGGGGGCCGATGTCGACGCCGAAGCGGAAAACGGGAGAACCGCGCTGCATATAGCCGTGAGTAGAGGAAGATCGGAACTGGTCTCGATTCTCATCAACCAGGGCGCCGGGGTTAATGCCCGGCTCAGGATCAATGGGGAAGAATACACTCCGCTTTACCTCGCGGCGCAGGGAGGTTATACGGGTATATTATCAACACTCATCGATGCCGGCGCCGAACCCGGAGAAAAGGGCGGCCAGGCGCTCTGGTGGGCCGTTTTCAGGAATAGGCTGGAGATGGCTGAAACTCTTATCAACGCCGGCGTCGATCTGAATTCGCGACTCCCAGCAAGTTTTGCCCCGACGGGCCGCGAGGCCTTCGAGCGTCTTTCTGAATCGACAGAGGTTACTCCCCTGATTGTGGCGGTTTACTTCGGCCGGGCGAAACTGGTTTCCTTACTCATAGACGCCGGGGCGGACGTTAACTGGAAGGACGAACACGGCAGAACGGTTCTTGCCCACGCGTTGGCAAAACCGCACCCCGACCAGGAAATAGTCCAGGCGCTCAGAGACGCGGGTGCTGAGAGCCCTCTGGAAAAGCTGAGATAGGACATCGGAGAATAAGAGATCTCCGGGGTCATCTCCCCTTCCGGAACTCCCGCAGAAGTCCGGGGGGGACCCTCTCCAGCTCTGCTTCGGCTTCCTCCGGGCGGTTCAGCCGGCGGAGGCAGTAGGCCCGGGCGATCCGGAACCGCAGGGTCTCGGGTAAGACAGGGAAGAAGTTAAGTAAGTTACGGGAAGGCCGGCAGGCCTGGATCCTCCGAGTCTAGAATAATGACCTCCGCAACCCCTTCTTTGTCTCGTAACTGGGGTAGCCGTCGGGAGCCGGCAAAAAGCAATTTCTTATCAATCTAATCGCGGGAAATGAATTAGCCCGACTTTCGCTATTCGGCCTATTTTTGAGTCGTAAGTCCCTGCAAATCAACAAAACCTTCCCAAAGGTCTGTACTACATTTTGACTGCTCTTTTTGCAGTTATCCGGGGGGGAGGCTGTTTTGGCAACCTCCATCCCAGCTGACTGAGCAGCAATTGTTGTTCCTTTTCCGGCTGGG
>PWXJ01000036.1 GCA_003561965.1 PVC group bacterium | reverse complement strand
GGGGGCTGGTCCCGGTGATCGAGGACCGGGAGAAGATCATCTGGCTGGCCGGCCACCGGCCCCACCACCGGTGCCGGGTCCGGGAAGATACCCGGGAAGTGCTGGAGATTACCCTGGAGTACTTGCGATCCCCGGAACAATCTTGAAGTTGGACCGGGGGGTTTAGGTCCGGGCTTTCAATGGATTTCTGGTGATCGAGTACGAGAAGGAGTAAGATGGCGGGGGCGTTACGTGTGTCGGCGCGATTAATTGCTTGGTCCCGGCGGGCGGGTTCTGTTATATTCTGAACATTACCCTAACCTCAGCGTCTTACTCTATATGCAGAAAACCGGAAAAAACAAAAAGCCCCCGGCGCCGAAGCCGCCCCCGCAACCCCAGAATCAGAAGAAGCTGAAGTACCTGATCTTCTGGCTCTTTCTCGGGTTGATGGTCGCCTATTACTACTTCGGCCGGGAGATCGCCGCCACCCCGCCCCGGGAATTGATGTACTCGGAGATGATCGAGTACGCCGAGGAGGGGAGGATCGTCAAGCTGGAGATCGGGGACAAGGAGGGAAAGGGCCAGTTCCGCGACGATGACGAGTACCAGGAGTTCACCGTCAACCTGCCGGAGACCCTCCCCGACAGCCTCTTCGTCACCCTGCGGGAACATAATATACCCCACGAATTCAAGAAGAGCAGCTGGCTGATGGAGATCCTGCCCCTCCTGGTCGGTCCCCTGCTCTTTGTCGGATTGCTCTGGTTCCTCTTTTACCGCCAGATGAGGGGGATGGGCAAGGGGGCGATGTCTTTCGGAAAGAGCCGGGCCCGGCTGAACAAGGACAACGTGAAGGTGACCTTCCAGGACGTGGCCGGGGTCAACGAGGCCAAGGAGGAACTGGAGGAGATCATCGCCTTCCTCAAGGCCCCGAAGAAGTTCCAGCGGCTGGGGGGGAGGATCCCCAAGGGGGTGATCCTGGTCGGCCCCCCGGGGACCGGCAAGACCCTGCTGGCCAAGGCGGTGGCCGGGGAGGCCGAAGTTCCCTTCTTCTCCCTCTCCGGGTCCGACTTCGTCGAGATGTTCGTCGGGGTCGGGGCGAGCCGGGTGCGGGATATGTTCGAGCAGGGCAAGAAGAACGCCCCCTGCATCATCTTCCTCGACGAGATCGACGCCGTCGGCCGCCACCGGGGGGCGGGGTTGGGCGGGGGCCACGACGAGCGGGAGCAGACCCTCAACCAGCTCCTGGTCGAGATGGACGGTTTCGAGACCAAGGAGGGGGTGATTCTAGTCGCCGCCACCAACCGGCCCGACGTCCTCGACCCGGCGCTCCTGAGGCCGGGGAGGTTCGACCGCCAGATCCTGATCGATATGCCCGATATCAAGGGCCGGGAGGAGATCCTCAAGGTCCACGTGAAGAATATTACCCTGGCCCGCTCGGTCTCCCTCTCCCGGATCGCCCGGGGCACCCCGGGGTTTTCCGGGGCCGACCTGGCCAACCTGGTCAACGAGGCGGCGCTGCTGGCCGCCCGGCACAACAAGAAGTCGGTGGGGATGGCCGAGCTGGAAGAGGCCCGGGACAAGGTCCGCTGGGGCCGGGAGCGGAAGAGCCGGGTGATGGACGAGGAGGACCGGAAGGTCACCGCCTACCACGAGGCCGGCCACGCCCTGGTCATCGCTTTGATCCCGGAGACCGAGCCGCTGCACAAGGTGACGATCATCCCCCGGGGGATGGCCTACCTGGGGGCGACGATGCAGCTGCCGGAGAAAGACCGCTACCTGGAGTTCAAGAAGAAGATCCTCGGGGTGATCGCCGGGATGTTCGGCGGCCGGGCGGCGGAGGAGATGATCTTCGGGGACATCACCGCCGGCTCCCGCAACGATATCAAGGTCGCCACCGGGCTGGCCCGGCGGATGGTCTGCGAGTGGGGGATGAGCGAAAAGATGGGGCCGATGACCTACGGCGAGCACGAGGAGCACCTCTTTCTCGGACGGGAGATCACCCGGTCGAGCGATTACAGCGAGGAGACCGCCCGGGAGATCGATGGGGAGATCAAGTCGATTATCGAAGAGTGCTACAACCGGGCGAAGAAACTGCTGGCCGAGAACCGGGACAAGCTGGTGGCCCTGGCCGAGGCGCTCCTGAAGCACGAGGTGCTTGACGACATCGAGATCGGCCAGATCCTGGAGACCGGGAAGCTGGTCCGGAAGACCCGCCGGCGGCGGAAACGCGCCCGGAAGCCGGCTCCGGAGAAGGAAGCGGAGCAAGCGCGGGATCAGGACGAAGCCCGGGAACCCCGCCCCGGGGTCCTCCGACCCGCCCCGGCCGACACCCCGGCTTCCGGGTAGATCGATGCCGCCGGATCCGGCCATCGGAGGGTAGGGGCCAGATGCCAGAAGAGAGATCCGGAGTAGCGGGAGAATTGCCGGACTTCTCCGGACGGGGTTTCCGGCCCGGGTCCGGGGGCGGGACGCTCCTGATGGGGGTGGTCAACGTCACCCCCGACTCCTTCTACGACGGGGGGAAGTACCCGACCCCGGCCGCCGCGATCGAGCGGGGCCTGAAACTGGCCGCGGAGGGGGCGGACATTATCGATATCGGCGGGGAGTCGTCCCGGCCGGGTTCGGACCCGGTCCCGGCCGAGGAGGAACTGCGGCGGGTGATCCCGGTGATCGAGGGCCTGGCGGGGAGGGTTTCCGTCCCGGTCTCGATCGATACCTGGAAAGCCGTCGTCGCCGAACGGGCCCTGGAAGCGGGGGCGGCGATCGTCAACGACATCAGCGCCCTGCGTCTCGACCCCGGCCTGGCCGCCGTGGTGGCGGCCTCCGAAGGTCCGTACATAATGATGCATATGCTCGGGACCCCGCGGGATATGCAGGAAAACCCGGTTTACCGGGACCTGATCGGGGAGATCCGGGAATTTTTCCGGGAGCGGATCGGCTTCGCCGCCGCCGCCGGGATCCTCCGGGACCGGATCATCATCGACCCCGGGATCGGTTTCGGGAAGACCGCGGAGCATAACCTGGAGATCATCAACCGGCTGGAGGAGTTTCGCCAGCTGGGCCGGCCGGTCCTGGTCGGCCCGTCGCGCAAGTCCTTTATCGGCGCCATCCTCGGCCGGGAACCGGAAGACCGCCTCTGGGGCACCGCCGGAGCGGCGGCGGCGGCGGTCCTCCGGGGGGCGGATATCGTCCGGGTCCACGACGTCGCCGAGATCAAACAGGTGGTGGCGGTGGTCGACCGGGTCCGCGCCGCCGGACCGGGGCAACCGATCACCACTGCCGGCGGGAAGTAACCCAGGACAGCAACGGGAAGTTTGACAATGGTCCGTATCCTGACATCCGGGCTCGAGATCGCGATCCTGGCGATCATCCTCTACTACTTCTTCGTCTTTATCCGGGCCACCGGGGCGGTCCAGGCCCTGAAAGGCCTGGCCCTGCTCCTGCTGGCCTTCGGCCTGGCCCGCCTGATCCGGCTCGACGTCCTCTTCTCGCTCTTCTCCCGGACCTTCCCCTATCTCTTTCTCGCCTTCGTGATCATCTTCGCCCCCGAACTCCGCCGGGCCCTGGCCGAACTGGGCCGCCGAAGTATCTTCAGCAGCGTCTCGGTCGGTGACCGGGTGATCGACGACCTGGTCGCCGCGGCCGGGGAGCTTTCCCGGAAGAAGCTCGGGGCCCTGATCGCCGTCCAGCGGGATATCGGTCTCGGGGTCTGGGTGCAGTCCGGGGTGGTGATGAACAGCGAGATTTCCCGCAAGCTGCTGGTCAGCATCTTTATGCCCTTCGGTCCGCTCCACGACGGCGGGGTGGTGATCAAGGGAGACCGGATCGAGGCCGCCGCCTGCCTCTTCCCCTTCTCCCGAAAGGGGATGCCGACCGACGGGCTGGGGATGCGCCACAAGGCCGGCCTGGGGTTGGCCGAGGCCACCGACGCGGTGGTGGTGATCGTCTCCGAGGAGAAGGGTTCGATCTCGGTGGCCTTCCAGGCCAGGCTCCACCGGGATCTCAGCGAAGAGGAGCTGCGGAAGATGCTTACGGAAATCCTCTACCCGAAGGGTAAATAATGATGTGGGAGTCGATTAAAAACTGGGCCCGTCACAACTGGTTTCTCAAGGTCCTGGCCCTGTTGATCGGGTTGGTGGTCTGGGTTATCGCCTCCGGCTGGGTCTACGAGACCGTCACCCTGACCGTCCCGGTCGAGCTGGAGGTGCGGGAGGGGAAGATCGTCAAGGCGATTGAACCGTCGACGGTCGCGGTCACCCTGGAGTATCCCCGGGATGAACTGACCCCGTCCGAAGCCCGGGAGATCGAAATCCGGGTGGTCCACGACCTGACCGCCCTCGATACCCCGGGAACGGTCGTCTTCAACCTCGAGGAAGGAGATGTCCGGCGCCCCCGCCGGACCCGGGTGACCGGGATCAGCCCGGGGCGGATCACGGCCGAGATCGACCGCCGGGAGGAGAAAGTCCTCCCGATCCGGGTTACCTTCCGGGGGACGCCCCGACGCGGTCACCGGGTGGTCGAGACCCGGGTCTACCCCCCGGAGGTCAAGGTGACCGGCCCGGCCGGGGTCCTGGAGACGATGACCGAGATCCCCACCGAGCCGATCTCGGTGATGGGGCGCCAGGTGACCTTCGACAGCCAGGCCGGCCTTCAGGAGATCAGTCCCTTTGTCCGGGACCCGCTTCCGGAAGTCAATGTGATCGTGGTGATGGGCCGGGAGCTGACGGAGCGGGTCTTCCGGCGGGTCCGGGTCGATATCCTCCGGGACCCGCTCCGGTTCGACCAGGTCCGGCTGGAGCCGAGAGAGGTCGATCTCTACCTGAAGGGCCCCGAGCCGGTGATGGACGGCCTGACCGCTGAAGCCGTCCGGGTGTATGTCGATGTCGCCGGGCTGGAGCCGGGAACCTGGGAACTGCCGCTCCGAACCGCCTTCCCGCCGGAGGTGACTCTGGAGCGGGCCGAACCCTCCCGGGTCAAAGTCGCCATCGACCGCGGGGCGGTCCGCGCGCCCTGACCCCGGAAAAATTCCAGGGAGCTGAGAAATGGTTAAGCTGGGAGTGAACATCGATCACGTGGCCACGGTCCGCGAGGCCCGGAAGGGACGGGAGCCCGATCCGGTCTGGGCGGCGGCGGTCTGCGAGCTGGCCGGGGCGGATATCATCACCGTCCACCTCCGGGAGGACCGGCGGCACGTCAATGACCGCGACCTCCGGCTGCTGAAGGAGACGGTCTCGACCAAGCTCAACCTGGAGATGGCCGATACCCCCGAGATCGTCGCCATCGCCCTCGAGGTCCGGCCGGAACAGGTCACCCTGGTCCCGGAGAAGCGGGAGGAGGTGACCACCGAAGGCGGACTGGATGTCCGGGGAAATCTGAAATCGCTGTCAGCGGCGGCCGGGAAGTTCCGGGAGGCCGGGATCCTGGTCAGTTATTTCATCGATCCGGATTTCGACCAGCTGGCCGCCGCCCGCGACGCCGGGGCGGATTTCGTCGAACTCCACACCGGCTCCTACGCCACCGCCGCCGTGGAGGCGGAGGTGGAAGCGGAGCTGTCCAAGCTCCTGGCCGGGGCGGAGAAGGGCGCGGAGCTGGGTTTGCGGATCAACGCCGGCCACGGGCTCAACTACCTCAACGTCCGGCCGGTCCTCGCCCTGGCCGGCCTCGAGGAACTCCATATCGGGCACAGCATCGTCTCCCGGGCGGTCTTCTCCGGCCTCGACCGGGCGGTGCGGGAGATGCTCTCCCTCCTCCATTGACGGGAAGAAGCGTATTGATCCTGTTATCCTGTCCGCAGCCTTTCAGCGAGAAGTTATGGTCATCGGAATCGGAATCGATATCGTCGAGATCCCCCGGGTGGAGCGGCTGCTGGAGAAGTGGGGGGAGAGTTTTCTCCGCCGGGTCTTTCTCCCCGGAGAGATCGCCTACTGCCGGGAGAAGAAGTTCCCCGCCCCCCACCTGGCCGCCCGGATCGCGGTCAAGGAAGCGGTCCTGAAATCCTTCGGCGAAGGCTGGACGGAGAAGATCGGCTGGAAGGATATCCTGGTCCGCCGTTCGCTCAAGGGCCAGCCCCGGGTGGAGCTGATCGGGAAGGGAAAAGATCTCCAGGAGGAGATGGGGGTGGAGACGGTCCTGGTTACCATCTCCCACGCCGACAGCTACTCGGTGGCGGCGGCGGTCCTCTGCGGACCGCCCGGCGGCCAACGCGATACCCACCGCCGGGCCGTCCCCGATTCCGAGGTTTGAGATGAAGATAGTCACCCCGGATCAGATGCGGGAGCTTGACCGGGCGACGATCGAGGACCGGGGCGTCCCCGGACTGACGCTGATGGAGCGGGCGGGCGCGGCCGTGGCGGGAGCGGCCCGGGAACTCCTTTCCCCCGCGCCGGCCGATCCCCTGGTCGTCATCCTGGCCGGGAAGGGGAACAACGGCGGCGACGGCCTGGTCGTCGCCCGGCTCCTGGATGGGCTGGGGATCCGGACCCGGACCTTTCTCCTGGCCCGGGGCCGGGAGTTGCGGGGTGACGCCGCCGCCAACCGGGTCCGTCTCCTCCGGTGCCGTTGCCCCCTGGTCGAGGTTACCGGGGAGGAAGACCTGACCGGCCTGGCCGATTCCCTGGCCGGGGCGGACCTGATCGTGGACGGGATCTTCGGGACCGGGTTCCAGGGGGAGGCCCGGGGACTGCCGGCCCGGGCGATCGGGCTGATCAACCGGGTTCCCCGGGGGGCCGTCCCCCCCCGGGTCCTGGCCATCGATATTCCGTCCGGCCTTGACGGCGCCTCGGGGGAGGCGGCGGGCGAGGCGGTCCGGGCCGATTGGACGGTGACGATGGGCCTGGTCAAGACCGGGATGGTCCGGGGGCAAGGGCTGGAGCTCTGCGGCCGGATCACGGTGGCCGATCTCGGCTTTCCCGGCGACCTGGTCTCGGAGATCGAGTCCGACCGGGAGGCGATCACCCCCGCCGACCTCCGTTGCCTGCTGCGGCCCCGTTCCCCCACCTCCCATAAGGGGGATTACGGGCGGCTGCTGATCGTCGCCGGCTCCCCGGGGATGACCGGGGCCGCCGCCCTGGCCGCGGCCGCCGCCCTCCGGGCCGGGACCGGCCTGGTAACCGTCGGGGTCCCGGCCGGCCTCGCACCGGTCCTCGAGGGAATCTTCGTTGAGGCGATGACTCTACCCCTTCCCGAAAACCCGGACGGGACGCTCTCCCCGGAAGCCCGGGGTCCGATCCTCGAGTTCTGCCGGGGGGCCGGAGCCGCCGCTCTCGGCCCGGGGCTCTCCCGGAACCGGGCGACCGGCCGCCTGGTCGGGGAACTGGTCCGGAAGTGCCCGGTTCCCCTGATCGTCGACGCCGACGGGCTCAACCTGCTGGCCCGCCGCCGGAGGGCTCTGAGGAAAACCCGTTCGAGCCTGATTCTCACCCCCCACCCGGGCGAGATGCTCCGCCTGGCCGGCCTGGAGCGGGAAGAACTCTTTTCCGACCGGGAGGAGGCCGCCCGGAATTTCGCCCGGGATTACAACCTGACCCTGGTCCTGAAGGGTGCCGGGACCCTGGTCGCCGGCCCTTCCGGCCCCCTCTGGATCAACCTCAACGGCAACCCCGGGATGGCCGCCGGGGGGAGCGGCGACCTCCTGACCGGTCTGATCGCCGGTTTCCGGGCCCAGGGGTTTGACGATCCCGACGCCGCCCGGCTCGGGGTCTTCGTCCACGGGGCCGCCGGCGACCGGGCCGCGAGGCTCCGGGGGATGGCCGGTATGATTCCTTCCGACCTCCTGGAGGAAATTCCCGCCGTCCTCCGCCGGCTCTTTCCCGGGGACCGGCTCCCGGGCGGCCGGGGCTGAAAGTCCACCCTTGAAAAATCCCCCCGGGGGAGTATAACTCTTCCTCCGGCCGGCGTAGCTCAACGGCAGAGCAGCTGATTTGTAATCAGCAGGTTGGAGGTTCAAATCCTCTCGCCGGCTTTCAGCCCGGATGAGACACTCGACTGGTATCGGATGGTTTTTCAGCTTGCCTTACCGTCAGTCATCGTATAGGATCCGCGCCACTCAATTGTTTCCCGGGGAAATAATTTTAAACAGGGGAGATACCGAAGCGGTCAAACGGGGCAGACTGTAAATCTGCTGGCTATGCCTTCGGAGGTTCGAATCCTCCTCTCCCCATTATATTACGTTAGGAGATCGCAAGTAACTGGAAGGTGCCGGAAGCTGGCGGGAGTCCGGTGCCTTTTCTTTGCCTCCGGCCCCGCGGGCGTAGTTCAATGGTAGAACACGAGCCTTCCAAGCTCGTTATGTGGGTTCGATTCCCATCGCCCGCTATAAAACAACGATATTGGAATATCCGGGAGCTTTGGGATGTGGGTTCTCAGTCACCCCGACGGAGTCGGGGTGCCTGATCCGGCATCCCGACGAATGTCGGGATGACGGAGATTCCCATCGCCCGCTCTGAAATAAAATTGGCTATATCCGGATTTCCCAAAGCCTGGCGTTTGCCTAAATAAATGATGGTGGGGCGTTGAAGGCAGTTACTGAAGTACAGAATCAAGGTAAAATTCGCTCAAAGTTAATCTTACCCTGCTGATGGAAATTTATCATCATCCGGCTGGAAATTGTGTCGCCCCCTGCGGGGGCTTTGAGTTATTGGTTCCGATCCAGTACCACGGGCTGACGCCCGTGGCTTGAAAGAAGTTTCGCCCCCTTCGGGGGCTGCTTATCCCGATTCCACAGAGCTTTCATATTTGTAGCCCGCGCAGCGGGCGATACATTCTTAGCCACGGGCGTCAGCCCGTGGATATGGAGCAACAAATAGTATCGCAGAGCCCCCGCAGGGGGCGGCACAT
>PWXJ01000144.1 GCA_003561965.1 PVC group bacterium | reverse complement strand
GGTGATCTACCGGGGGGCGGAGTGCGCCCCCTGCCTGCAACGGGTCTGCCCCGGGGACTTCTCCTGTATGGAGGAGATCACCCCCGGGGAGGTGATGGCGGCGGTGGAGGAACTCTGGCCGCCCGACGGAGCCGGGGGAGGAGAATAAATGTATTCGTACGATTTTTCGGCTAACCAAACTTTCGAGTACGAGGTACGAGTACGAGTACGATTTTTCGGCCGGATAATCATCAAAGCTTGAACCAGAAGGAGCGAAGATGGAGATTGAAACTTTTGTCTTATGCGACGCGGCGACCGACTACCGGGGGAAGCTGAATATCCTCGGAACCTTCGACACGATCTGGGGGAGCAAGCTCCCGGTCACCTGGCCCCACTGCGCCCTGGCCCTCCGGGTCCGGTTCGCCCGGATCGAGGAAGGGGAGCACCGGGTCCGGATCGGTTTTATGGACGAGGACGGCCGGCAGGTCCTCCCGCCGCTGGACGGGACGGTCCGGGTCGGCTTCGGGCCGAAGACCGGGACGGTGGCCGCCAACCTGATCCTGAATATCGACCGGGTCCGGCTGGAGCGGGAAGGGGAGTACTCGATCTCCCTGGCCATCGACGGGCGGCAGGAGCGCTCGCTCCCGCTCTACCTCCGGCTCCGCCCGGAGCAGCGGAAAAGCGGCGAAGCGGGGGAGGGGGAGGAGTGGAAAAAAGGTTGAGGGGGTTATCCCCGGGGTCTTTTGCGGCCGGCGGCCGGGATCCCGCCGGCGATCCCGCCGGCGACAGCGATACCGGTGTGGCCGGCAGAGGGAGATAAGGATACCGTGATGGAGATTCCCCGCCGGATATTGATCGTCAAGCTGGGGTCGATCGGGGACGTGGTCAACACCCTCCCCCTGGTCAACGCCCTCCGGGACGGCCTCCCCGGACCGGAGATCGCCTGGGTCATCGAGCCGAAATCCTTCCCGATCGTCGAGGGGCAGCGCTCGGTCGACCGCTTTATCGTCCACCGGCGGGGCGGGGGCCGGCGGGCGGCCCGGGCGGCCCTGGGGGAGATCCGGGAGTTCCGGCCCGGCCTGGTGATCGATCTCCAGCGGATCCTCCGCAGTTCCTTCTTCACCCGGCTCTCCGGCTGCCGCCGCCGGCTGGGGTTTGACCGGAAGCGGGCCAAGGAGTTCTCCTGGCTCTTTACCAACCTCAAGATCCCCCCGGCCGACCCCGGCCGACCGATGGCGCTGCAGTACCTGGAATTCGCCGGATTTCTCGGGCTGGAGGCCGGCCCGGCGCGTTTCGATCTCCCGGTGGGGGAGAAGGAACGGGCCGAGGCCCGGAAACTGCTCCCGGAGGGCTTCCCGGAGAAGGGATTTGTCGTCCTCAACGTCGGGGCCGCCAAGCCGGCCAACCGCTGGCCGGCTCCCCGCTGGGCCGAGCTGGCGCAACTGATCCTCAACCGGGGGGAGGAGGCGGTGGTTTTGACCGGGGGAGGGGAGGACCGGGACCGGGGCCGGGAGATCGCCGCCCGGGCCTCCGGCGGGGAGCGGCTCTTCGACTCCACGGGAAAGACCTCGCTCAAGCAGCTGGCGGGGATCCTCTCGCTGGCCCGGGCCGCGGTCTCCGGCGACAGCGGGCCGATGCATATCGCTTCCGCCCTCGGGACCCGGACGGTGGGGATCTTCGGCCCGGCCGACCCGAACCGGACCGGGCCCCTGAATCACCTTGACCTGGTGGTCCGGTCCGGGGCGGACTGCGCTCCCTGCGGCCGGCGGACCTGCCCCCGTCCCCGCTGCCTGGAGGAGATCCGGGCGGAAGCCGTCCGGGAAAGAATCTTCCCGGCGGAGAGGGATTAGAATATGAATATCCGGAAGGTAGAGCGACGGCTCCCGGAGGGGTTCCGGGTCCGGCGGGCGGGGGGGAAGATCTCTATCTGCCGGGCCGGCCGGGAGGACGTCATCGCCGGCCTGGCCGAAGGCGGGGGCGTTGCCCGGAGGACGGTCCGGCGGCTCCGGGGCCGGGGCCGCCCGGCGGTGGTGGAGGCCGGCGGGGAACTACTGGTGGTCCGGCATTACTATCACGGGGGGATTTTCCGGAAGCTGACCGGGGACCTCTTCCCCGGGACCGGCCGTTTCCTCAACGAACTGCGCCTCCTCGAGAGTGCCCGGCGGGGGGAGGTGGCGGTCCCGGAACCGGTCGGGCTCCTGATCGAACCGGTCTTCCCGGCCCTGTTCCGGGCCGACCTGGTCACGGTCTATCTCCCCGAAAGCGTCGATCTCCTCTCTCACTGCCGGAACCTCGCTGCTTCCGGCCCCGGCCGCTGCCCGCCCGGGGTCATCTCCGCCGCCGGCCGCCAGGTCGCCCGTCTCCACCGGGCCGGGATCCTCCACGGGGACCTCCAGCTGAAGAATATCCTGGTCCGCCCCGTCCGGACCCCGCCGGAAGTCTTCCTCCTCGATTTCGACCGGGCCCGGGAAGGACCGGCGACGCCGGCCGGCCGGAGGAGAAACCTCCGGCGTCTCTACCGTTCGTTCCTGAAGATGACACTCGCCGGTCCCGGAACCTCCCGCTACGACCCGATCCGCTTTCTCCGGGCTTACGCCCCCGGGGATCGGGAGTTCCGCCGCCGGACGGTCGCCGCCGTCCGCCGCCGCCGCCCGGGGTTCGGGCTGCGCCGGGTCAAATGGAAACTTTCCTTATTCCTCGGCGGGGGTTATTATGCCCGGCCGATGAGGGGGGAGAAAGGGGAGGGGGACGGGAATTAATTCACCCCGGCCCCGAGCCTGAAACAGACAATCCGGAAATTCGCGGGCTTGATTGCCGGAATCCAGATATGAAGATCGCTTTCTGTATTGAAAATTTCATCAACACCCGGGGCGGGGCGGAGCAGTACGTCCACGATCTATCCCGGCGTCTGGCCGACAACGGACACGAGGTGCATATTTTCACGATGAACAGCCGGGACTTTGGCCAGGATAATCCGCGGATCCATATTCTCCGGTGCGGCCCGCTCCCCCGGTTTCTTAAAGTCTTTTCTTTCGCTCTCCGCTGCCGGCAGGCGGTCCGGGGCGGGAAATTCGATATGATACACTCCTTCGGTCGAAGCTGGGGCATGGATATTTTCCAGCCCCTGGGGGGCTCCCAGATGGCCGGCCTGATCGGCAATATCCGCTCGATCAACAACCCGTTCAACCGCGGGCTCAAGGCCATAACCTACCTTTTCAGCCTTCGGAAGCTGGCCTATTTTTATATCGAGCGGATCCAGATGAAAGAGGCCAAAATCGTGATTGCGATCTCGGCGATGGTCAAGCTCCATCTGCTGGAATATACCCGGCTGAAGGAGGAGAAGGTAAGGATTGTTCGCAACGGGGTCGATCTCAACCGGTTCCACCCCCGGAACCGGGAAGAATTCCGGGAGGGCTGCCGAAAACAGCTGGGCCTGGCCGGGGACGAGGTGATGGTGATATTCGTCGCCCACAACTTCCGGCTCAAGGGGCTCCAGACCCTGATCCGGGCCCTGGCTGAATTGGAGAAGAGGAATCCCGGTCACCCCTTCAGAGTCGCGGTGTTGGGAAACGGCAAGTCGAAAAAGTATTCCGCCCTCGCCCGGAGACTGGGGGTGAAGGATAAACTGTTCTTCATCGGGGCCGATGAGGATACGCCCCGGTTTTACTCCGCGGCCGACATCTCCGTCCACCCCAGTTACTACGACCCTTCCGCGCTGGTGGTGCTGGAGGCGATGGCCAGCGGTCTGCCGGTTATCACCACCGGTTACTGCGGGACTTCGGAGATTATCCAGGAAGGGAGGGAGGGATATGTGGTCCCGACCCCTTCGGCTATCGCGGTTCTCACCGATAGGATCCAACAACTGAATGACCCGGAACTCCGCCGGAGGATGGGCGAGGCCGCCCGGCGCCGGGCGGAGGATTTTCCCTATTCCCGGAATATGCGGGAGATACTGGAGATCTATGATCAATATATTGGCTCTAGTGCCGGATGAAGGGGCTCCCAGTTGCCGGTTCCGGATCCGGCAGTTCGCCGGCCCGCTGGCCGGGGAGGGGATCGGAATGGAGATCCGGGAGATCCCCCGGGGCCGGTCCGCCCGGAAAAGACTGCTGGAGTCGGCGGCGGATTTTCCGGCGGTCATCCTTCACCGCAAGCTTCTCGGCCGGGCGGATTTCCGCCGGCTGCGGCGCGAGGCCCTCCGCCTGATCTATGATTTCGACGACGCGGTGATCTTTCGGGATTCCAACGCTTCCCGCTTCGATTCCCGCCGCCGGCGGCAGAGGTTCCGGCGGCTGGCGGGAGAGGCCGACCTGGTCCTGGCCGGCAACGAATATTTAAGCCGGCAGGCTTCATCCGCCGGGGGGAGGGTGGAATTATTCCCGACCGTGGTCGATACCGAAGCCTTCCCCGCCCGGAGGCCGGAGGGGGGAAGACCGGTGATCGGGTGGATGGGGACGTCGAGCAATTTCGTCTATCTCTCCCTGATCCGGGAGCCGATCCGCTTCCTGCTCCGGAGCCGTCCCGAAACCGTCTTCCGGGTGGTGGCCGACGGCCCCCCCGACCTTCCCGGACTGCCGGTTGACTACCGGCAATGGACTCGGGAAGGGGAAACCGCCGAACTGGCCGGTTTTTCGATCGGGGTGATGCCCCTCCTCGATGATCCCTGGACCAGGGGCAAGTGCGCTCTCAAGCTGCTGCAGTACGGCGCCGCCTCCCTCCCCTCGGTCGCCTCCCCGGTGGGGGCCAACCGGGCGGTGGTCCGGGAGGGGGAGACAGGGTATTTCGCCCGAACCGGAGAGGAGTGGCGAACCCGGCTGGAGGAACTGCTCGGCTCCCCGGAGAAACGGGAGCGGATGGGCCGCGCCGCCCGCCGGCTGGTGGAGGAAAAATATTCCCGGGCCGCTGCCGTCCCCCGGCTCGCTCGAATCATCCGCCGGGTATCAAGTTAAAGCCCGAGAACTCCGAATCGCTGAAAACATTATTCTGTCAAGAACCCGCGGGATCTTGCTCCGGGGAAAATATCTCTTTCCGTTAATTAAGGTTGACAGCCGGGTAGCCTCCGGCTATAAATGTTTCTTTTTGTAGAATCAGGGTTATGGACAAGCTGCCGGAAATTTCCCGCGTCCTAGCCGGGGTCGACGACCCGGCGCTCCTCGAACGGTTCTTCCGGGAGATCCTGACCCCGAGGGAGGTCCGGGATATCTCCTCCCGCTGGGAGCTGGTCAAGCTCCTGGAGCGGGGGGTCAGCCAGCGGGAGACCGCCCGGCGGCTGGGCCTGAGCCTCTGCAAGATCACCCGGGGCTCGCGGGAGTTGAAAAAAGCCGACTCGGCGCTCCGCCGGCTGATCGCCGGAATCGCCCAAGGAGGATAATTATGACCGTCCGGATGCTCTTGAACGAAGACGAGATCCCCCGCCAGTGGTACAACCTGGCCGCCGACCTGCCCACCCCCCTCCAGCCCCCCCTGGGGCCGGACGGCAACCCGGTCACCCCGGAGATGCTGGCCCCGGTCTTCCCGATGAACCTGGTCGAACAGGAGGTCAGCCGGGAGCGGTGGATCGATATTCCCGAAGAGGTTCTCGACCTCCTCTACCGCTGGCGGCCCTCCCCGCTCCATCGGGCCAAGTACCTGGAAGCGGTCCTGGACACCCCGGCCCGGATTTATTACAAGAACGAGAGCCTCTCCCCGGCCGGGAGCCACAAGCCCAACACCGCGGTGGCCCAGGCCTGGTACAACAAGCAGTTCGGGGTCAAGAAGCTGGCCACCGAGACCGGGGCCGGCCAGTGGGGTTCCGCCCTGGCCTTCGCCTGCTCGCTCCTGGGGCTGGAGTGCAAGGTCTTTATGGTCCGGATCAGTTTCGACCAGAAACCGTTCCGGAAGATTATGATGGAGACCTGGGGGGCGAACTGCATCGCCTCGCCCAGCGACCAGACCCAGGCCGGCCGGGAGATCCTGGCCAAGCACCCCCACACCCCGGGCAGCCTGGGGATCGCGATCAGCGAGGCGGTCGAGGCGGCGGTCACCGACCCCGCCGGGGAGACCCGGTATTCCCTGGGCAGCGTCCTCAACCACGTAGTTCTCCACCAGACGATCACCGGGCTGGAGTCGAAGAAACAGCTGGAGAAGTTCGGGGAGAAGAAGGTCGACGTGGTGATCGGCTGCGCCGGCGGCGGGAGCAACTTCGCCGGGTTGGCCTTTCCCTTTGTCCTCGACAAGATCAACGGGGCCGAGATCGATATCATCCCGGTCGAACCGTTCTCCTGTCCGACCCTGACCGCCGCCCCGTTCGTCTATGATCACGGCGATACCGCCAAGATGACCCCCCTGCTCCCGATGTTTTCGCTGGGCCACGACTTCATCCCGCCCCCGATCCACGCCGGCGGCCTGCGTTACCACGGGATGTCGCCCCTGGTCAGCCAGACAGTGGTGGAAGGGCTCTGCGCGCCCCGGGCCATCCACCAGATCGAATGTTACGAGTCGGCGGTCCTCTTCGCCCGGACCGAGGGGATCATCATCGCCCCCGAGACCAGCCACGCGGTGGCGGCGGCGATCCAGGAGGCGAAGAAGGCCAAAGAGGAAGGAAAGGAGAAAGTCATCATCTTCAACCTGAGCGGCCACGGCCTGATGGACCTGACCGGCTACCAGAAATACTTCGACGAGGAACTCTTCGATTACGCCCTCCCGGAAGAGGATCTCCAGAGGTCGCTGAAGGCCCTGGAAGGTCTGCCCAAGCCTTCCCTGGCCAAGACCGGCCGCTGGTAGAGAATCGGGCGCCGGGGGCAGGAGATGGACACCACTCACGACTCCCGGGAGATCTACTGCCGCCGGCTGGGGCACTACCTGACCTTCGAGTATTGCCGCGCGGAGAGCGGCCCGCGGCCCTGCCGGAAGATCCTCGATTGCTGGTACGACAAAATCCCGATCGGGGAGTATCTCCGGGAGAATTATTCTCCCGGAGAAATCGCCGGGATTGCCGGGCCGCCCCCGGCCAAGGCGGCAACCCTGGTCGACCTGATCGAGCGGGCCCGGCGCCGGGCGGGGGATTCCCGGCCGCTGGAGCCGGGCCGGGAGTGAGATAGGAGCAAATTGAGATCGATGAAGCTGATGTCGGGAAATGAAGCGGTGGCCCGCGGGGCCTGGGAGGCGGGGGTGACCCTGGGGGCCGGCTACCCGGGGACCCCTTCCTCGGAGATCCTGGCCGCCCTGGCCGGCTACTCCGGGCTCCGGGCCCAGTGGTGCCCCAACGAGAAGGTGGCCCTGGAAGTGGCCTCGGGCGCGAGCTGGGCCGGGGCGCGGGTCCTGGTGACGATGAAGCACGTCGGGGTCAATGTCGCCGCCGATCCTCTCTTCACCCTGGCCTATACCGGGGTCCGGGGGGGGATGGTGATCGCGGTCGCCGACGACCCCGGGCTGCAGAGTTCCCAGAACGAACAGGATACCCGCCACTACGCCCGGGCCGCCCGGATCCCGGTCCTCGAACCCTCCGACAGCCGCGAGGCCCGGGAGATGACCCTGCTCGGCTTCCGGATCTCCGAGCAGTTCGAAACCCCGGTGATCCTCCGGCTGGTCACCCGGATCTCCCATTCCCGGACGGTCGTCGAGACCGGCCGGAGGCGGAAGCCGCCCGCCGTCCGGATCGTCCGCGACCCCCGCCGGCAGGTGATGATCCCGAAATACGCCGCGGACCGGCACGTCGTCCTGGAGGAGAAGCTGGAGAGACTGGCCCGCTTCGCCGAGACCTTCCCCGGCAACCGGGTGGAGAAGGGCGACCCCGGCCGGAAGATCATCACCTCGGGGATCGCCTACCAGTACTGCCGGGAAGCCGACCCCGGGGCGACCTACCTCAAGCTGGGCCTGGTCTACCCGCTCCCCCGGCGGATGCTGGAAAAGTTCGCCCGGGGAAAGACCCGGCCCTTCCTGGTCGAGGAACTCGACCCTTTCCTGGCCACCGAGATCCGGGCGATGGGGATCGGGGTCCGGTCGAAGAGGCGGGAATACGGGATCGGTGAACTCGATCCCGACCGGGTCAGGAATCTCCTGCGGAACCGGGCCGATAAGACCCCGCCCCCGTCCCCGCTCCCCCCCCGGCCCCCGGTGATGTGCGCCGGCTGCCCCCACCGGGGGGTTTACTGGGTGTTGAAGAAACTGAAGCTGTTCGTCACCGGGGACATCGGCTGCTACACGCTGGGCGCCCTCCCCCCGCTCTCCGCCCTCGATACCTGCCTCTGTATGGGGGCCGGGGTGGGACAGTCGGAGGGGTACCGGCGGGTCCTGCCCCCGGCGGAAGGGCGGAAGGTGGCGGCGGTGATCGGGGACAGCACCTTCCTCCATTCCGGGATCACCGGACTGATCGATATCGTCTATAACGGCAACGGCGGGGTGGTGATCATCCTCGACAACCGGACCACCGCGATGACCGGCCACCAGGAACACCCGGCGACCGGCCGGACCCTGATGGGGGAAGCGGCCTTCCCGGTCAGCCTGGAGAAGGTCTGCCGGGGGGTTGGAGTGAAGCGGGTCGGGGTGATCCCGGCTTACGACCTGACCGCCCTGGAGGATTTCCTCCGGGACTCCCTCGATCGGCCGGAACCTTCGGTTCTGATCGCTCGCGCGCCCTGCGTCCTGCTCAAGGGAGTGAAAAAGCGGCCGCCCTACCGGGTGGAGGCCGGAAAGTGCGTGGCCTGCGGGCTCTGCCTGAAGTCGGGCTGCCCGGCCCTCTCCGCCGACGGGAAGGGGCTGGTGTCAATCGAAGAGCCGGTCTGTACCGGGTGCGCGGTCTGCGCCGGGATCTGCCCCGTCTCCGCGATCACCCGGGTCGCCGAGCACTGATTGCCGGGTACCGATATGAGAGAGAAAACCACCAGCGTGATCAT
>PWXJ01000230.1 GCA_003561965.1 PVC group bacterium | reverse complement strand
CGGGGTCGGGGTGGCCGAGGGCGTGGGGGATTTATAGCCTTCCGGGGTGGGAGTGGGGGTGGTAGACGGGGTGGGCACCGGGGTCGGGGTGGTGAAGATGATGCCGAAGAGCTGCCAGTAAACCTGGCGGTAGGCGTTGAGGAGCAGGGGGTAGGAGAGGGTTTTCTTGCGCGGAGAGTAGCCTTCCCTTTCGACCACGGTCCGCCGGGCGCGGGTTCCGTCGGGGGAGGTGACGATTACATCGAGCTGGCCCGGGGGGTCGCTGAAGAGTTCACTTCGGAAGGGAAGATAGATCCGGGAGAGAGTTCCGGCCGAGACCCAGGGTTTGGGACGCGGGGTCGGGGTGGGGGGCGGGGTCTTGAACCCTTCCGGAGTGGGGCTGACGGTAGGAGTTGGCGGCACGGTCGGGGTCGGTGTTTTGTCTTGTTTAGCCGGCGGGACGGTCTCCTCGGAACCGGCGATTAGCCGGTCCTCGAACGGGGCTTGGGCCGGTGGCGACTGGAAGCGGCCGGCGGAAAATGCCGGGGAATCTTCCGCCGGTGAGGCGGTTAAATCTATCCGGCCGCCTGGAATATTGATTCCCGGCCGGGTTGGGGCCGGCCGCGAACGGGGCGCCCGGATATCGGCGGAGACCGCGGTTGACCCGAACCCGAGAAAGAACAGGACAGCCAGGGCGGCGGTGAGAAAATATTTTTCCGGAGTTTTCATACCTCTTCTCAATTGATCGGCTGGGCGGCCAGGGCGGTGATGATCGCGTCGAGCCGGTCTTCGTCCCGGCGGCTGAGGGTGACCTTCAGGCCGTGGACCTTGAGCCCCTGGTCGGAAGCCTCCATCTCCGACATTATCCCGACCAGTTCGGGGATAGTGACGTTCTCGAGGTCGATCGTGACCAGGGTCTGGCGGTAGAGGTTGGCCACGGTCTGGTCGCGGGAGGGCATCCGGACCAGCCGGGCCGACGGCGCCTGCTCCTTGACCAGCCGCTCCAGGAAGCCCCGGAGGGTATCTTCCCGGTCGGCCCCGGCGAGCCCGGCGGTCACCCGGCCGATCTCCTGCTGGAACTCCCGGTAGCGGACCTGGTTCCGGACCACCCGGGCCAGAACCTCCCGGCGGGCCCGAACCTCATCCTGGAGTTCGGTCCAGCGGTTGTAGAGAGAATCCTCGCTCAGGTAAAAAAAGTAGAGAGCCGCCATCAGGAAGAGCAGGCAGCCGCCGATTATCACCGTCCGTCGTTCTCTCGGTTTCAAGCCCATTTTATCTGTTTCTCCGGCTGTATTTGACGTTCCCGGATATGGCTTCGGATGTCGAGGACAGGGCCGGCGCTCCTGACCGGACCCGTCTGAAATCTAATCCGCCCCCTCCCGGTCGGCCAGCGGCAGCAGATACTCGAACTCCACGGTTACCAGTTCCCCCCCTCTCTGGAGGGTCCGGGCGTCCCGGGTCTCCCGGATCCGCTCGCCGATGAAATAATCCGATCCGGCGAGGGCGTTGCGGATCAGTTCCGCCGAACGGTAGTTGTTGGTCCGGCCCCGGAAGATAACCCGGTTATTGTCGATGTCCAACACCACCACCTGGACCCGGATCGCTTCCGGGACGACCCGGCTGATCTCCCGGAGGACGTCGAGGGCCGAGACCGAGACCAGTTCCCGGTAATTCTGCAAATCCTCTTCGACCTTCTCCAGTTCCTGCTCCATCACCCGCAGTTCCTGTCCCGGAACCGGGACCGGGGCGGCGGGGAAGGTCAGGCGGACGATCTGCCGGATCCGGCGGTCGAGGTTGGCCACCTCCCTCTCTTCCATCCCGATCCTCCAGAAGAACCCCAGGGCCAGCAGGACCATCAGCCCCGCGGTCAAAAAGGCCGTGACATAGAGCCGTCGGCGGAGTTTGATCCAGGCGCCGGTAAAGGCAAACTCCTCCCGGCGGAGATCGATCCGGGATTGGTTCGGGGAGATCTCGCTGAGGGCCAATCCGATTACGGCCGACGACCCGGGGCCGGAAGGGGGACGCCGAGAACGGACGACGGAAGCGGGGTCGATCTCCAGCAGTTCCAGGCCCATCTTGCCGGCCAGGTATTCCTTCAACCCCGGAGAGAGACTCCCGCCACCGGCCAGGACCAGTTTGGCGGGGGGGCGGCCGCCGCAGGGGGCGGCGGCGGCGGTAACGGTCCGGAGCAGCTCGGTCCCGAGGAGTTCGTAGGCCGCGGCAAATGTCGAACCGGATATCCCGGAGGCGGCCGCGAGCTTGCGGGCTTCCGCCGAGATAAAATCAGCCCCGGCTTCACCGGCGATAGCCGCGGTGACATTATCTCCGCCCCAGGAGATTGACCGGGCGAAGACCACTTCGCCGCCGAGAAGGAAGGCGGCGCCGGTATGGGCGGCGCCGATATCCAGGAACATCGTAACCTCGTCGGGGTCCACCAGCGGGGAGGCGATGACCGTCCGGCAGCTTCCCAGGAGATCGAGGTTGACCCGGCCCGGGCTGATCCCGGCTTCCTCCAGGAGTCCGAGGTGTTCGGCCACCACCGATTTCTTGACCGCGGCCATCATCACCCGGGTCCGGCCTTCCGGCAATTCTTCCACCGGCCAGAAGTCAATGATCACCTCCTCGAGGGGAAAGGGGACGTGGAGTTCGGCCTCGGAGGAGATCACCTGGCGGATCTGAACGACCCGGGGGAAGGGGACTTCGAGGAGCCGGATGAAACTCCGGTGGAGGGGGAGCGCGGTGGTGATCACGTCTTCTTTCAGCCGCTTCCCCCGGAACAGCTCCCGCAGCCGCTCCCGGACCGTCTCGGACGGGACGGGGTCCGGTCCCTCCCGGGATAAGGAAACCTCCCGGAAGTCGGTCAACCGGGGGGACTTTCCCCCTCGCTTCAGGGCGGCCGTCCGGACCGCGGTGGTACCGATCTCGACCGCCCGGCAGGAGGGCGCCGGCCCGGAACCGTTCTGGAATAGTTTACTGATTGTCATAACTCCATTAAAACAAAGATAAGGTATAATTTATATCCCATCTCGACCGCTTGTACAATATCTCCCCTACTCCTCCACCCGCCAGTAGCAGATCACGATCCGGTTGTCCTGCCGCTGGACCACGGCCCGGATCCGGGCGGTGGTTCCCTCGAAACCGTTTTCGGTCTCCCGTCCGACCCGGCCCTCGGAGAGGATGGTGAAATACTCGCTGCTGACCTTGAACTTGTCGAGGAACCTGGCCAGGACCCGTTCCCGGAGGTACTCGTCATCGTTGACGTCCTCGATTTTTCCAAAGGGCAACTCCTCCCGGGCGGCGATGATGTCGTCCGCCAGGCTGGACTGGTCGTCGTTCTCGTCCTGGAGCAGGACCTCCAGGACCTCCCGGGGGGCGGTGTTGATATTAACCTTCCCGTCGCCGTAGACGGTCAGGTATCCCCGGAGCCCGAGAAAAGGCCGGGGCGCCCAGGGGTCGATCAATTCCAGGCCCCCGTCTTCTTCCTTCTCCTCGATCTTTTCCCGGCGGGGCGAACCGGCCAGCATATCCCGGGTCACCCCCCTGAGCAGGGCCAACTCCCCGATGGTCTCGATCGGGCCGGACCGTTCAAATTCATCCGGTCCCGCCGCCCGCTGGTCCTCGAACCAGTCGACGATGGCGTCCAGGGTTCCGGCCGGGGTATCGAAGAGTCTCCGGGCGAAGGGGTCGATCCCGTCGGCGGAGGCGGCCAGCCCGCGGATCTGTTCCAGGAGAAGCTCGAGGGAACGGAACTCCCGGGAATCCTCGTCGATCTCGATCTCGTCCCGATCCTCCCGCCGCTCCATCCGGGTCTCGGCCCTCTCCAGTTCCTCGGCCTCTTCCCGGGCCCGTTCCCGGGCCTCCCGTTCCCGGGCCCTCTCCTCGGGGGACCGGGGCCGTCCCCGGGGGGCCCGATCCTCCGATTTCCCGGAGCCCCCGGCGGCCAGGAGACGGGCGGCCGCCACGTCCTCGACGCCGTCCTCGAGGAGAAGGTTGATGTTGAATTTCCGGTCCTCGTCGACGATCTTGAAGATGAACTCGCCCCGGCCCATCGAGGTCCAACTCCGCGGCCCCGCCCACTCCTCGTCCAGGCTGTCGTACCCGTTTTTTTCGTCTCTGCCGGAGACGGCCCGGCGGATCCCGCCGTCGGCATCCGGGGTTCCGGAATCGTTTCCATCGGCCAGCTTGTCTTCCTGGAGGATACGGATCGCCCGGTTGATCCCGGCCTGGGCGAGAAAGAACGCCTCGGTGCTGTCCCGGGCGCCGGCCGCCATCATCACGTCCAGCCGGCTCAGGTAGCTGTACTGCATCACCAGGACCCCGAGAAGGGCGATCATCAACACTACGGTCAACAGAACGACCCCGGACTGGGAGCCCCGCCCCGATCCTGTTCTGGAATCAATCATCTGATCGCACCTTTCTTCCCGGCAAACGGCCGGAACCTAAAACTCCTCTTCTTCCTCTTCCGGCCGGGGGGTCATCGGGAGGAAGGCGGTGGTGGTGAACCGGACCGGCTCCTCATCCGGCAGCCCGACGGCCAGGGGGATCCTGACCCCGAAAGGGAGGACCGGGGGTTCCTCCTCCATCTCCCCCATCGCCAGATCCTCCCAGATCCAGTTTTCCCGCCACTCCTCACCGTCGTAGTATTGGAAGTTCAAAGCCCGGATGTTCTCGGCTATCGCCATCTCCTCGCCATTTTCAAACGGTTCTTCCAGGCTATAGTAGGGGGACATCCTCATCAGGAGGAGGCCGGCGTCTTCTCCCGTCCCCAGGTAATAGCTGATCTCGTAAGAGTCGTAACCCAATTCTTCCTCGCTCCCCTGGAGGCAGGTGGTGGTGACCATCCGGAGGGTATCGTTCTCCCGCCCGGCGAACCACTGTTCCTCCCCGACAAACATCTCCCCCTTTTCGGCGAAGAGGGGCTGGTAAGCGCCGCTGATCTCCCGGGCCATCGTGTCGAGGACGATCCGGGCGGTCTGGTAGAGATCGGAGACCCGGCTGTAGTTGGCGGTGGTCTTGACCACCATATGATAGGAACCGTAAAGGGAGGCCAGGATCACCGAACCGAGGGTGACGGCGATCAGGATCTCCATCACCGTAAAGCCGCCCGACCGACGCCGGGACCGGGCCTCCGCTTCAGGTTCAATATTCCCAGTCAAATTCTTCTTCCTCTTCGAAATAGAGGTTGACGATATAGGTGCTGAGCCGGACCCCGCCCGGGTCTTCCTCGGTACCGGCCGGGCGATGCCGGCGGTTGGCGATCACCCTGGCCTCCAGCAGGGCTAAAACCTCCACCTCGTCCAGCTCCTGCTCGATTTCCAGGAAGGGATGGGGTTCGGCCCCCGGGCCCTCTGGGAGCAGGCCGAAGAAACTCCCCGCGCCGGCCAGGGCTTCGAATCCATAGACTTCCAGCTCGGCCAGCCGGTCCCGGGCCAGCAGGGAGGCCACGGTCATCTCCCGGCTCCGGCGGATGTTGGCGACCGTGTGGGCGTGAGTCACCAGAAGCGGGACCACCCCGATGGCCAGCACGGCCGTCGCCACCATCACCTCGAGCAGGGTAAATCCGGAATTTTTGCCCGGTTTCATTGCAGTCGTGTCTCAGTTGACCGTTACCTCCGACCGGCCGGTAAAGGGTTTGACCCGGATTTGGGCCCGGTCGCCCTGGACGGTCTCCAGGGTGATCACCGCCCCGTTGGAGTTGCCCCGGGGATAAAACCTGATCACCGGTTCGAACCCCTCGGTCACCCGGGTCCCGAATTCCACCCGGCTGACCTTGATCTCGTCCGGGATCTTCCAGGTCCTGACGATCTCCTCCTCTCCCGAACGGCCGAAATTGTCTCCGGACTGCCTCTTCCTCCGGAGAGAATACTCTCCCTCCTGGCGGTCGATCCGGACAGTCTGGGGCCGCCCTTCGATCACCGCCCGGGCCCGGGCGTAATCGAGGGCGCCGGCCATCTCCCGGCTGAAACCCATCAGCCGCCGGCCGGAGAAGAGGCCGGCCAGGTTGGGAAAGACGATCACGAAGACCACCCCGGCCAGGGTCAGAACCACCGCCAGCTCGATCAGGGTCAGCCCGGAGTTCCCTTTGCGGCCCGCGGTTTTCATCGGTGTTCAATCCACCGACTCTGTTAACCGCCGTTACCCCAGTTGGTGATATCGGCGTTGTCCCCGGTGCCGCCCGGAGCCCCGTCGGCCCCCCAGGAAGCCAGATCGTAGTCCTGCCCGTGCTGGCTGTTCCTGGTATAGTGATAGGGGTTGCCCCAGGGGTCGACCGGGACCTGTTTGAGGTATTCCGGGACCAGGGCCGCCAGGGAGTCGGGATACTCGAAATTTTCCGTGTAGTACATCCCCAGCGCGCCCTCGATATTCTTGATCTGCATCTGGGCGGCCGCCCGCTGGCCCCTGCCGATCTGCCGGAAGAACTGGGGGGCGATTACCGCGGCGAGAAAGCCGATAATCGCGATCACCACCATCAGTTCGACCAGTGTGAAACCCCGGTTGCCGCCGGATTTGATTTTCCTGGCGTTCATTATCTGCCTCCTTTTGGGTAAGGCAAGGCGTGCCTTGCCCCTACAGAACATTCACCACGTCGGGCGAAACATATTCGCTGCGACAAAACATTCACGCCAGCACCTGGCTCATCTGGAAGATGGGCAGCAGGATCGAGAGAACGATGTATCCGACCACCACCCCCATAATCACGATCATAATCGGTTCCAGAAGCGAGGTCAGCGCGCTGACCGTGGTTTCGACCTCGTCCTCGTAGGACTGGGCGATCTTCTCCAGCATCGGCTCCAGGGAACCGCTGGCTTCACCGATCGCGATCATATGGACCACGATCGGAGGGAAGACCCGGCTCCGCCGGAAGGGGCCGGCGATCGACTGCCCGGCCCGGATCGCCTCGATCGCCTTCCCGATCGCCGAGGAGATTACGGTATTGTTGACGATCGAGCTGACGATCCTCATCGACTCGATCAGGGGCGCCCCGCTGGCGACCAGGGTGGCCAGGGTCCGGCTGAACCGGACCACGGCGATCTTCCGGACCAGGGGGCCGAAGAGAGGGAGCCGGAGCTTGACCCGGTCGATCACCGTCCTTCCCCGGCGGCCGTTCTTCCAGAAGTTGAAGAGGAGATAGAGGCCGGCCGCGATCAAAATCAGGGCCCACCAGTAACCGCGCATAAAATCGCTGATGTTGAGAAGGATAACTGTGGGGATGGGGAGCGCTTGCTGGGTCTCGGCGAAGATGCTGGTGATGGTGGGGACGACGTTGACCAGGAGAAAGACGATCACCGCCACCCCGATCAGGGCGACCAGGAGGGGATAGACCATCACCGAGCGGATATGGTTGCGCATCCTGACGTTCTTCTCGGTCAGGTCGGCCAGCCTCTCCAGGACCACGTCAAGGGCCCCGGCCGCCTCTCCGGCCTGGATCATATTGGTGTAGAGCGGGGGGAAGATCCGGGGGAAACCTTTCAGGGATTCGGCGAAACTCTGCCCGGCATTGACCCGGTCGCGGACCTTGATCACCACCCTCTTCAAAGGACTCTTCTCCAGCTGGTCGATCAGGGCGTTGAGGGCCTGAACCAGCTGGAGGCCGGAGGCCAGCAGGGTCGCCATCTGCCGGGTGAAGACCGCCACCTCCCCGGCCTTGACCCGCTTGAAGATCCGGGAGATCGCCTGGTCGCTCCGGAGGTCGACCTTCTCTTCCGATTCGGTCACCGCGGTCGGAAAGAGGTTCCGGCGGCGGAGCTTGGAACGGGCGTCGGCGGCGCTGTCGGCGTCGATGATCCCCGCGACCTGGTCGCCCTTTCCGTTAAGCGCTTTGTAATCAAAAACGGCCATAATTTTTACAGGTTAAATTTTGTGTTTCCCCCGCCTCTCCCCCTTTTTTTTGACGGGATAACGGGATTTACTGATTAATTTTGTTTCCCCCCGCCTCGCCCCCTTTTTTTGACGGGATAAACAGGATCAACTGGATATTATTTTTTTGCATATTCTTGAGTGGATAAGACAACCAATCAAGTTCCGCATAACGTTAAAAAACTATCCTGTAGATCCTGTTATCCTGTCTAAAATTATCCTGTTATCCCGTCGCTCCTCGGGTCGGTTCAGACCTCGATAATGTCCTCCTGGGTGACCCGGACGACCTCGTCGATGGTGGTTTGGCCCTCGACGACCTGGCGGGCGCCGTCCATCCGCAGAGTCCGCATCCCTTTCTTCAGGGCGGACTGCTTGATCACCCCGGTATTGGTCCGCTCCAGGACCATCCGGCGGATCTCGTCGTCGATCAGGAGGATCTCGAAGATCCCGGACCGGCCCATATACCCGGAGTTGAAGCACTTGTCACACCCCGTTCCCCGGTAAAGGGTCCCCCCCGGGATGTCATCCGGGAAGAGGCCGATCTCTTTCAGGGCCTTCTCTTCCGGTTGGAAACTCTCCCGGCAATGCGGGCAGATCGTCCTCACCAGCCGCTGGGCCATAATCCCGACCACCGAGGAGGAGACCAGGTAGGGTTCGACCCCCATATCGACCAGCCGGGTGATGGACCCGGCGGCGTCGTTGGTATGGAGGGTGGAGAAAACCAGGTGACCGGTCAGGCTGGCCTGGATGGCGATCTCGGCGGTCTCGTGGTCCCGCATCTCCCCGATCAGGACCACGTCGGGGTCCTGCCTCAGGATCGAGCGGAGCCCGCTGGCGAAAGTCAGTCCGATCTTGGGGTTGGCCTGGATCTGCCCGATCCCCGACATCTGGTACTCGACCGGGTCCTCGACGGTGATGATATTCTGCTCCTGGGAGTTGACGGCGGCCAGGGCGGCGTAGAGGGTGGTGGTCTTCCCGGACCCGGTAGGGCCGGTGACCAGGATGATCCCGTGGGTGAGCTTGATCAAGCGGGCGAAGATCTCCAGCCGGTCATCGCTCATCCCCAGGTCGTGGAGGCTGTAGATCTGGGCCGAGCGGTCGAGGAGCCGGAGGACGATCCTCTCCCCGAAAGAAACCGGGATCAGGGAGACCCGGATGTCGATCTCCCGGTCGGTGATCCGGATCTTGATCCGGCCGTCCTGGGGCAGCCGCTTTTCGGCGATGTTCAGGTTGGCCATAATCTTGATCCTCGAGGTGATCGCCGACTGGTACTGCTTGGGGGGCGTCAGGGCCTCGTAGAGCACGCCGTCGATCCGGTAGCGGACCCTCAGTTCCTTCTCGAAGGGTTCGATGTGGATGTCGCTGGCCCGGGCCTTGGCCGCCTCGAAGAGGATCAGGTTGACCAGCTTGATCACCGGGGCCTTGGAGGCGATATCCAGCAGGTCCTCGGCCTGGTCTTCCACCACCACCTGCTCGGCGGCCTCTTCTTCTTCCATCCCCTCCATCACCGCCTCGGCCGCTCCCTCGGCGTGGCCGTAGGACCGGTTGGCGATCCGGACGATCTCGTCGGGGGGACTGACCACCGGGACGACCTCTTTCTCCAGCAGCAGCCTCAGGTCATCGAGGGGCTGGACCTGGAGCGGGTTGGCCATCGCCACCCGGACCACCCCGTCTTCTTCCTGGAGCGGGATCAACTGGTGAGCGAGGAGAAAGTTGATCGGGACCCGGCTGATGATCGACTTGTCGACCAGGTCCTCGGAGAGGGTTTCCAGGTAGGGGAGGTTGAGCTGCCGGCTGAGGGCCCGGCGGTACTGGTCCTGGTTGATCGCCCCCAGGTCGAGGAGGATCTCTCCCAAATTCCGTCCCCGATCGGGGCCGGACTGCCGGGTCCGGGCCTTGGCCAGGATCTCCTGGTCGATCTGACCCTCCTCGAGGAGGATATCTTCGATTGTCCGGTTTCCGATCATCTTCTCATTCTCCGGTCCTAACGGTGGAAACGACCGGTGCCCCGGGACGGCTCCTCCTGCTGTTCCCGGCCGAAGTGGACCCGGGGGAGGCTGTCGAGGAGGGAACGGCGGGGTTCGGCCGGGTCGGCGGCCGGCTCCCCGGGGTCATCCGGAACTTCGGGCGGGGCCAGCCGGAGCGGCTCCGGCGCCGGGGCCGGGGGCGGAATCAGGGCGTTCTCCCGGCTCCGCATCCGGTCGAGCTGAGCGGCGTGCCGGACCCTCAGGTCCCGGTAGGCTTCTTCCTCCGCCGCCCGGTCTTCCATCCCCCGGGCGGCCAGCTCGGCCTCCCGGGCCTTGATCAGCTGGTCGATCTCCGGGGCGTGGCGGCGCTTGAGGTTGGTCAGGTCGGCCACCTGCTGACTGGTCCGGACCACCCGGGGGGTGATGAAGATCAGGAGGTTGTTCTTCACCTTCCGGGTCGATCTCTTCCGGAAGAGGTTGCCGACCAGGGGAATGTCGCCGAGAATCGGGACCTTGGAGACGGTCTCGTTCCAGTCGTCGCGGATCAGACCCCCGATCACGATCGTATGGTTATCCTTGACGGTGACCATTGTCCGGGCTTCCCGGTCGAAGGTCTCCGGGGTCAGGCCCAGCCCCCCGACGACCTGCCCGATCAGGGTCGATATCTTCTGGTGGATCTCCATCCGGACCATATTCCCCTTGGAGATGTTCGGGGTGATCGAGAGTTCGATCCCGACGTCCTTGTACTCGATGTCCTGAAGCCTTCGATCGGTGGTACCGGTATCCTCCAGCCGGCTCAGGTAGGGGATATTCCGGACCACCTTGATCTCCGCCTCCTCGTTGTCCATCGTCAGGATCTGGGGAGTGGCCAGGATATTCACGTCCTGGTTGGTCTGGAGGGCGTGGAGCATCACCGCGAAGTCGGGGAGGCTGGTCCCGGTCCCGGCCATCTTCTGGATAAACCCGACCGACAACCCGTCCCGGCCGGGCGAAGCCCGGCCATCACCGGCCGCCGAGTCAATCCAACTCCCCAGGCCGACACCGAAGGCCGACTGGCCGAAGGTCTCCAGATTGTGATGGCCCGGCTCCATCCCGGCGATATCCGGAAATCCCTTGCCGTCACCGCTGATGTCGATCCAGTCTACCCCCAGCTCGAAAGTCTTCTCGTAGGAGATCTCGGCGATCAGGACCTCGACCAGGACCTGGTCGCGGACCACGTCCAGTTTCTGGATGATCCGGACCAGGTCGGCGTAGGCCTCCTGGGGGGCGTCGATGATCAGGGAGTTGGTGCCCCGGTCCTCGCTGATCAGGATCGGGTCCTCCCCGCCCCGGGGGGTCCGCTTGGCGACGATCGAGTTGAGGACCCTGGCCATATCCTCGGCGCCGGTGTTCTTCAGGAAGTAGACGTGGATCCGGGTACGTTCGGTCTCCACGTCCAGGCGCTTGATCAGGTCCTGGACCCGGCGGGTATCCTCTTCGTTGGCCAGGAGGATCAGGGAGTTGGTCCGCTGGTCGGGGATGATCCTCAGGGTCTTTTCCCTGGCTTCCAGCTGATCGGGCGCCCGGCGGCGGGGGGTGGGGGGAGCCCCCGGGACCTCGCCCACCTCCTCGATCACCTCGGAGAGCGAAGAGGCCAGCTGGTCGGCCGAGGCGTAACGGATCGGGATCACCGTGATCCTGGTCTCGTAGCCGGGGATGTCCAGCTCCCGGATGATCCTGACCAGCCGGTGGATGTTGGAGGAGATATCGGTCACGATCAGGGTGTTGGTGTCCGGGTAGGCGATGACGCTGGCGTCCTTGGAAAAGAGCTGGCCGAGGGAGGCCCGGACCCGCTCGGCCGAGGCGTGTTGGAGGGGGATCAGCTGGGTGATGATCGTGTCCTCGGGGACGATCTGTTCCAGGCGGTCCCCGACCGCCATCGGGATATTCCTCTGGCGGGCGTCGGTTTTCGAGGAGATCTTGGTCACCTTGCCGGAGGGTACGGTGACGAAACCGCGGACCTCGAGGATCGACTCGAAGACCTGCCAGACGTCCTCCAGGGGGATCGGGGTCGGAGAGATGACAGTGACCGGGCCCCGGACATTCTGGTCGATAATGAAATTTTTTCCGGTCAGGTCGCTGATGTACTTGATCACCACCCGGATATCGACGTTCTCGAAGTCCATCGAGACCATCCCGTTTTCCTCGTCGAATATCATCTGGGCCCGGCCGAAGCCGGGCAGGAGGAAGAGGGCGAGGACGATCCCCGCGACTATTACCGGTCGAAATCTGGCGCTGGGTTTCTTCATTGTTCTCTCTCTTCTGATTGAATGTTGTGAGGCCGGGCCTCGTTGCTTTCTCGTTTTATCCGCTTCGCGGTTTTCGTGAGACGGTTATCGATCTGCTCCACACCATTTATAATTCCAGCAGTTCAAACTGGATCCGGTATTCCAGCTGGAGCTTCTCCCCCTCCCGCTCGACCTCCACGAGCACCTCCTCCTCCTCCTGGACTTCCTGGAGGAGTTCCAGGGCCCGCTCCCGGCTGGTGATCATCTCTCCGTTGACCGTCCGGATAATGTCCCCCTCCTCGATTCCCAGGTGGGTGGCCAGGTGACGGCGGGGGAGAACCTCTACCTCGTATCCCTCGGCCGGGCCGCGGCGGGGACGGCCCGGGGGGTAGTAGGGCCGGCAGCCGACGTTGGCCAGCGCCTTCATAATCTCGGTCTCGACTTCCTTAACCTGCACCCTGACCTGTTCAACGTCCAGCAGCCGCCAAAGGCCTTTGCGGCTGACCAGCCACTGGTTGTTGGAGATCAGCTGCCAGAGTCCCTGCCGGCTGACCAGCCACTGGTTCCTTCCCAGGGGACGGACCACCCGGGAGAGCGGAACGGCCGGCCTCTGAACCGGGATGCTGTCCTGGAACATCGAGATGGTGAAGATATTTCCCCGGTGGTCGAGGACCACCTGGTTGCGGTTGATCTCCCGGATGGTGGCCCCGGCCACCACGTCGCCGATCCGCGAATAGTGCTGCTGGCGGCGGGCCACCTCCTCGATAATCGCCGAACTCCGGGCCGGATCGCTGTGGATGGAAGTCCCGAGAAGCCTCAGGTCCGGCGGCGGCACCGGGGGCGGCACCGGGGTCGGGGGCGGGCCCTCTTCCGGGGCGGCGAATCTCTCCCTCCAGAGGTTCCGGTTCACAATTACCCGGTAATAGTCCGGGGGGACCGGAGAGGGAGCGGTGAAATCGATCCGGGGACCGGCCGGCGCGGCCGCCACTTCCTCCACCATTTCATCCTGGTAATAGGTCCAGAACATATACCCGGCCCCGCCCACCAGGACCAAAGCCATCACCAGGTTGATCAGGAAAATCTGTCTTCTAGTCAGCATCGTAAAAACTGTCCCGAGAGAAATCTTAGTTTCCGACAGGCCGCGGAAACTCTGCTGCTGAATTGATCTCGAAAACAAAATGTCCCGTAACCGGCATTACTCTCTCTCCACCGCCGGGGAGGTCCGGTATTGTTCGATCGCGGAACTTAGGTAGGCCGGGTCCACCCCCGGGGGAAGAACCAGCGGCTCCTGCTCCCGACCCCGGCCTTCCTGGAGCAGGTTCCAGAAAGCCTGGTGGAGTTCCCCGACCACCGACCGGCTATGGGGATCGAGTTCTCCGCTCTCGAGAAGGTAATTCGACCGGCCCTGGATGTCCCGGGAGATTATCTCCGAAAGGAGCGACCCCCAGGTCGGGTAGCTCCCGCTCTCCAACCCGGAGAGAATCAGCCCCGACTCCCGCAGGTAGTCGTCGAGGGTGGCGGCCGGGTCGGGTCCGGGGATCTCCCGATCAGTGAAGGTAATCGCCGTGCGCAGGGGATCCGGGGACGGTCCGGAGGGAATAAACCGGTAAAAAAGCAGCAACAGCCCGGCCGCCAGGACCAGGGAAGCCGCCGCCAGGGCCAGTCTCCCAACTCTCCGGGGCGGCTGGAAGAACCTCAGGGCCGGGCGGCGGGGGGCGACCCGCTCCACCACCCGGCGGGAGAGGCTTTCCGGGAAGCTGACCGTCTCCAGGACTTCCAGCGAACGCCAGGCGTTACCGGTCTCCCGGAGCAGGCGGCGGCAGCGGCGGCAGCCGGCGAGGTGGATATCCAGCTTCTCAGAGACTGAGGCCGAAATCTCCTCGCCCAGAACCCGGTCGAAGACATATCCTTTGAATTCCCGACAGTTCATATTGTTTTCCTCAGACAGCTTACCCGGCCGGGAGCGGTTGAAAGCGAAAAAACGGCCGTCACGACCCGATACCGCGATTCCTGAAGTTCCGGCGGAGCTGTTCCAGCGCGTAATGCAGCCGGGAACGGACGGTCCCGGAGGGGATGCCGAGAACTTCGGCGATCTCCCGGTATTTCAATCCGTTCAACCGGCTCAGGATTATTACCTCCCGGTGTTCCGCGGAGAGGCCCGACAGCTCCCTCTCCAGAATTGCCTCCATCTCCCTTCCCCCCGCCTGCTCCCGGGGACCCGGGTCCGGGCCGGCGATCAGGTCGGCCATCCGCCGGGGCCGGCCGGCCTCTCCGGGGGCCAGTTCGGTCTCCAGCGATACTTCCGGCCGCCGTTTGGCCTTCCGCAGGGCGTCCCGGCAGAGGTTGACGGCGATGGTGTAGAGCCAGGTCTTGAAGCTCGCCCCCGACCGGAAACCCCGGGCCTCCCGATAGACCCGGAGGAAAGTCTCCTGAAAGATATCTTCCGCCAGGTGATAATCCCTGACCACGGAATAGATAAAGGCCATCAGGCGGTTCCGGTAACGGGCCAGGAGTTCTTCCAGGGCGGCCGGATCCCGCTCCCGGCACCGTTGGATCAGCTGCTCGTCGGCCTGGGCCATTCCCTTGCTCTCTTATACGTTTCGGTTCGCGGATAGGTTCACGGAAAAACCGGCGCCACCCTACCACGAAATTCGACGCGGAGACAATTCAAAGAAGCAGGGGAAGAGGGGGGCCCGCCGGAGGGGATTACCGCCCGGGGGCGAGGATGATCAACTGGTCGTAGAGGCCGTCCCGGTTGAAGTCGAGACCGGTAACCCGGCCGGGATGGACGGAGCCGGGTCCGGAGGGCAGGCGGGCGGATCTCCGGTAAAACACATCGTACGCTTGTTCCCAGTCGGGACCGGCCAGGGCGAAGAGGTGGAGCCAGTAATCACCGGAGGCATCCAGTTCGAGCAGGACCAGGTCATCCCGGCGGCCGGTGCCTTCGGCGTCGAGGACCGCCAGACCGAGGAGCCGGGAGTTACCCTGGAGACCGGGGAGAGGGATCTCGATGCCGGGATCGGGCCCGGGGGAGGTTTCCCCGTAACCGGGCACCCGGTGGAGAAAGAGGGAGTAGCGGTCCGGAAAGGCCCGGAGGAGAAGGAGACCATCCCGAAACCCGGACCCGGCGGAGTCGATGGCCGCCATCCCCACCAGGTTATCGGCCGGGGCCGTCTCCAACTCCAGGATCGCCTCCGGTCCGTCCCCGCCGGGGTCGAACCGGTAAAAAAGGAGTTTTTCCCAACCGCCGTCCCGGACCAGGACGGCCGCCTCGCCGCCGCGGCCGTCCCGGAGGTAATCAACCCCGGCCAGGGCCAGGACGGAACCCGGGACGGAGACCTCCCGGGATATTCCGAGTTCCTCGAAGAGATCGGTTCCGCTCTCCGCCGGACCCCAGCCTTCCAGGGTCTTCCCACCCGTTTCGTCCCGGACGGCGGTCAGGACCTCGGAGAGATAACCGTCCCCGGAGAGATCGATCGATCCCAGGGCGGTAACCCAGCGGCCGGGGTCCGGCTCAAACCCCGGCGCCGGGGGAAAAGCCGGATCCTCCCCGGCGAAGTACCGGGGATGGAAGAGGACGGGGAGATCGTACTGGTGGATCTCCCGTTCCCGCCGGGGGTAGAGAAAGGCCAGGGCCTCGAGGTCGTCCCGGCTCAGGGTTCTCCGGTGGGCAATCCCGGGGCGGCGGGTATCGTGCATCACCGCCCCCGGGTTGAAGGAGTGGCCGATCCCCAGAAGATGGCCGATTTCGTGCAGGGCCGTCTCCAGCAGATCGGGCGATCCGGGCAGCCCCCAATCGTAATCCCGGGCGTTGAACTCGATATCGACCTCTTCGATTTCGTTGTCCTCTTCCGAGATCCAGATGGTGGAGACGGCGGCGGTCTCCTCGCCGTAGGGCCAGTACCCGGAGACCCAGGTGATCGTGTTGTGCCCGTCCCGGACAGCCTTGCCCTCCGGCGCCCAGCCTTCGTAGATGAAAGCCAACTCCCCGCGCGACTTTTCCTCCCACTGGGAGAAAGCCCGGCCGATATCCTCCACCGCCCCCGGGCTGACGGCCTCCCCGCCGGAACCGATCCGGTAGAAGATCGCGGTCCGGTCCCGGGGCCAGGTGAGAAAAGAGCCGTCGGGGGCCGTCTGGACCGTGAAGGCCCACAGGCCTCCGGCGGCCAGGAACAGGCCGGCTATCGCCGCCGCGATGGAACAGAGCTTCTTCATCAGTTCTCGGATCCGGTCTGACCGCTCAGCCGGATCAACCGTCTATGGCCGCCTTGATTATCTTCTGTTCCTCCCGGGGGCGATTGGCTCCCTCGGTCGGGGCGTTGACGATCGCCTCCACCACCTCGTAACCGGAGACGACCTCGCCGAAGATGGTGTGGCGGCCGTTAAGCCAGGGGGTGGGGGCGACCGTGATGAAGAACTGGGAACCGTTGGTGTTCGGCCCCGAGTTGGCCATCGCCAGCAGACCGGAGCGGTCAAACCTCAGTTCGGGGTGGAACTCGTCTTCAAACGGCTCCCCCCAGATCGAACTCCCGCCTCTCCCGGTCCCGGTCGGGTCGCCGCCCTGGATCATAAAATCCGGGATCACCCGGTGGAAGATCACCCCGTCGTAGTAACCCTTCCCGACCAGCCCGAGGAAATTCTCCACCGCCCGGGGGGCCCGCTCGGGGTAAAGTTCGAGGACGATTGTTCCCCGGTTGGTCTCCAGGATCACCCGGGAGGAAAGTTCATCCTCCGGCGGCGGGTTATCCCCGGCGGCTTTCTCCAGGGCGTCCCCTACGGCCTCGGAGACCAGCTTCGAGCTGACCGTGGCCCCGGAGACCGCGTCCACCTCAGGCGACTGCTTCTCGATTATCCTCTCTCGCATCTGGTTCTTCACCCTCTCCGGCTCCCAGTCCGGAATCCGCTCGTACTGGATATCGGTTATCTTCCCCTCCTCGATCACCACCGCCAGCCGGACCTGGCCGAACCGGCTCTCGGAGGATACCCCGGGAAACGTCCCGTCACGGTAGGTCTCCGCCCGGCCCGGAGCCGGGACCAGCAGGCCGGCCAGAAAGAGCAGACTTAAAACCGTCAGCCCGCAGCGCATAACTAGCCTCCTTTTCCGGATTTTTTAGTTTAACACGTAGAACATATCATACTATCACGATCCCCCGGTCCCGGCCAGTTCAAATATCCGGACCTGGAGCCCGGTCTCCGGATCCTGTTTGTTGAGAACCGGATGCAGCTCGCGGAGGGTTCCCGGTTCATAGAGCATCCGGAAGAGAAAGGTCCGCCGCATCCGGGAGAAACGCCGGATATGGTCGGGCCGGGGGCCGATAATCGTCGTTCCCCGCATCCCGAAGGTATTGGTCTCCGGGTCGGCCCAGGTGATCCCGAAATAGCGGCTGCTGACGTGGACGTAACTCACCCCCCGGCGGCGCAGTTCCCTAACCGCGGTTTCTTCCGGCTCCCAGTAGAGCCGGGCCAGCGAGAGGTCGATCCGTTCCGGGGTGGTAACCGGTTCCAGGCCGGTGACCGATCCGATGAAATAACCCTGGTTCCAGGCGGCGAAGATCTTCTCTCCCGGTTCGGCGATCTGATCGAGGCGGCGGTAGGCCCGGTATTCGAGCTCGTCGCTGCTGGTCCGGGCGATTGAGAGCACCCAGCCGGCCTGGAGGAAGGCGGCCAGGAGGAGGACCGCTCCCGCCGCGGCCGGCCTGATTCTCCGGGGAAACCAGGGGCTGCCCAGGCCCAGGGCAAAGAAGCCGAGAAAGAGCAGGGCGAAGCGGACCCCGGCCGGGTCGGCCGGAAGTCCGGCCGCCAGCCCCCGGATCAGGGGGATCCCGGCGTAAGCCGCCCGGGCGGCGGACGGGGCCGCCAGGTTGGCGAAGAGGAGCAGCAGCGTCCAGGCCGCGGTCACCGCCCCGGCCGGTTTCCTCCACCCGGCCAGTGCGGAAGCGGCCAGCAGAACCACCGAAAGGTCGAGCAGCCGGGCTCCCCGGTTGACGACCAGTGACAGGGCCAGGGAAAAGAGAAACAGGGTAATGGTGAAGAAGTCCCGCTTCCGGAAAGCCTCCCGGAAGCCCCAGGGCAGGAGGAAGACGAAGAGGGTGTAACGGTTCCAGAAGGCTTCCGGGGGGAGCGGCTGGAGATCGCCGACCTGGATCAACATCTGGGCGGTCAGGTCGATACCCCGGAAGCGGAGGGCGAGCGGGGCGAACCAGTCGAGGAGATTCGGCCGCATCAGCAGGAAGAGCAGCCAGCAGACCAGGATCAGCCCCCCCAGGAAGGCGGCGGCCAGGACGGTCTCCGGCATCCGGCCGAGCAGCCGCCTGGACAGCGGCCAGAGCGAATAGATCAGGACCACCACCAGGGCCCCCGCCATCAGGGGTCCGACCATCAGGCCGAAAAAGAGACAGGCCAGGGCGGCGATGACGGCCCGGAGCCTTCCCTCTCCCCCCCGCTCCACCGCTCCCGCCGCCCGGAAGAAGAGGACCACCAGGGGGATGGCGGCCAGGTCGTGGGAGAAGTTGGCCAGGCAGAGGGTGATCGGGGCGGCCAGGAGGGCGAAGGCCAGGCCGCCGAAAACCCCGGTGGATCGGCCGTAGCGGCCCCGGAGCCAGCCGTAGATGAAGAAGGCGGTCAGGGCGGAGACGGCGGAGGCGATAAAGACGGTCGCCTGGTAAAGGACGGACGGGGGGAGGAGGATACCCGGGACCCGGAGGAGGAGGAAGGTGGGGTCGAGAAAAGAGAGGTGGAAGACCCCCCGGGCGACCCCGTAATAAAACCAGACCTCGATCAGGTGGGAGGAGAACCAGCCGTGGCGGGCCAGGAAGACCAGGTCGGCGATGACCCGGACCGCCAGGGCGAAAAGAAATATCCCCGCCCCGGCCCCGAGATACCTTTTCCGCCCCTCACCACCCATTTTAATTATCTTCACCGCAAAGTCGCAAAGAACGCAAAGGTACGCAAAGAGGGTTTTTGAGTTTTTATTCCGAGGGAAATTACAATTCGGAGTTATTGATATTATCGAAGCGGCCTGGTGCTTCCGAGTTGAAACTATAATCTCACTTTGCGACTTTGCGGTGATTCTTTTCGGGGGGGAGGGGGTTAGTTGTCCCGGGGGCCCCGTTCATCGCGGAAGAGGTCGAGGAAGCGGTCCTCGTACTGGTGGTAAACCCCCCAGCGGTCGAGCTCCTCCTTGAGGCGGGGGGCCTGGAGGGGGTCTCTCCTCACCCGCCGGAACAGCTCCTCGATCTTCCGCCGGGCTTCCTCGGTCAGGGGCCGGGGTTCCTCTTCCTCCGGCTCCTCCTCCTCCCCCGCCAGCTCGTCGAATTCATCCGGCTCCTGGTCCGGGTAGATCAGCCCGGCCATCGTCTCCTGGGCCTTCCGGCCCAGACGAGAGATCTCCTGGTCGTACTCCTCGATATCGACCTGGAGCTGGAGGAGATCGACCCGGAAGGAGAGGAGACGCTGGAGGAGGCGGATGATCGCCCCGGCCGCCCGGGGGTTCTCGAAGTTGATGGTGTAATGGGGGATCTCCCCCAGCAGGCAGATCCCGGATATCTTCGCCTCGGCGGCCGCCCCCAGCAGAAGGCCGTTGAGACCGGTGATATGGCCGGTCTCCAGCAGGGTAATACCCTCGGCCAGCAGGTACCGCTTCAGCTCGTCCGTCCCCGCCACCCCCCAGAGCCGGGGGTCGTCCTGGTGCTGGATCGGTGCCGGGGCGGCGGCGAAAGTCCAGAGGCGGAAGACCCCCATCCTCTCCGCCAGCCCGGTCACTTCCCGGGCCATCCGGATCTGGAGTTCGCCCGGCGGCTGGGCGTCGCCGAGAAAGAAGATCAGGTCGCTCCCCGAACCCGGGTTCTTCCAGAAGTAAAAACTGCTGGAAGGCAGGGGGGGGATCCGGGCCAGGCTGTTGGCGACCGTCACCCCGGTGGGGGTGAAATAATTATCCGGGTTGATGAAGGCGAAACGCTCCGCCTCCAGGGCGTCGGCCAGGAAAGAGACCGTCTTCGAGGCCACGTAGCCCATCCCCGGCCAGGCGGCCAGCAGCTGGGGGTGTTTCAGGCGCGGCTGCTTGAGATAGGTGATCATAGTCGACTTCCGCCCCGGGAAGTCAATAACCCGCCGCTCCGGGGAAAATTCCCGCTCAGGCGTTCTCCCCCGAGAGCAGCTTGTTAAGCCGCCGCTCGTAGTCGCGGGCGGCGCCGTTATGTCCGGCCGACCGGCTGATCCGGATCAGGAGCTTGAGGGCCTTGACCTGGTCGTCGACGAAGCTGCCCGCGTCGCCTTCGGCGGCGGCCCGGGCCAGCTTGACCGCGGAGTCGGTCATCCCCCGCTTGAACTGGGCCTCGGCCAGGCTGAGCAGGGTGAGGGCGTTGCCGGGGAAGGTGATCAGGAGCTGTTCCAGGACTTCCTTGGCCAGGTCGAGCTTCTTCTCCTTCTCCAGCTTCTTCGCCAGCTCGATGAAGGCATTGAAGGCGTCGGGGTTTTCCGAAAGCTCCTTCTCGATCCGGGCGTGGACCTCGCTCTTGAAGGGCTCCTCGAGTTTTTCGTAACCCCGGGCCAGGATCCCGTGGGCGTGGATCAGTTCCCCCGGGTAGTAGAAGGGGGTCTCGCCCAGGCCGTCGGCGGCCAGTTCGACCGCTTTTTTGTAATCGTCCTTCCGGAGGCAGTACTCGGCCATCGCCAGCTTGGAGCGGGAATCCCAGGGCTCGCCTTTCTTCTTCTGGACCCGGCGTATCCCGTCGACCCACTTCTTCGCCTCGTCGAGCTTACCCTGCCGGAGGGCCAGCTCGGCCAGTTCGATCCGGGCCTGGTAGGAGTCGGGGTCGCGGTCGAGGATCTTCTTGAACCAGTTCCGGGCGACCCCGAAATTGCCGAGGTCGAGGTTGGCCAGCCCAACCAGCTTGATCGTGTCGAGATCGTCGGGGTTGAGCCGGAGGGCCTTCTTCAGCCACTCGATCCCCTTGGCCTTGTTGCCGTCCTTCATATGGAGCCGGCCCAGCTTCTTGTACCACTGGAAGCTGGGACCGCAGCGGCGGATGCACTCCTCGGCGTTCTTGATCCCCCGCTTGTGGGCGCCCATCACGAAGAACAGGTCGTAGAGGGGCGAATAGGTCCGCTCGCGGAAGGGATGCTTGTAGGGGATGGACTTGAAGACGGCGATCGCCCCCTCGAAGTCCCCCTTCTTCTTCAGGATCCGGGCCAGCCGGACATAGGCCGACCAGCTCTCCCCCTCCTTGATCAGGAGGCGGTAGATCTCGGCCGCCCGGGCCGGTTTCTTCATCTTCTCGTAGGTATCGGCCAGCTGCTCCCGGGTCAGGCGGTCCTTGGGAAAGAGCGTCAGGGCGAACCGGAGCACCTGCTCCGCCGCCTTCAGGTCGCCCTCCCGGACCAGGAGCCGGGCCAGGTGGCGGTAGCCCTCGAGGCGGGAAGGCTGCTGATTGATCCGCTCGTAGACTTCTTTCTGCTTGGGGGTTTTCAGCTTGAGTTTTAAATCCTTGATGGTTTTCACGATATTACTCCTTATTGTTTGATTCGCTGCTCAGTACTCGTAGATCCCGCCGCCGATGAATTCCCGGACCAGGGAGTCGGGCGGGATGACCGAATCGTCCTCCAGCTCGTCGACCTCTTCCAGGTAACCGAGGCAGCGGCGGCCCCGGCGGTAGGCGTCCTCCTTGCCCTTCTTCCGGGAATAACCGGCCACGGCCTTCTGCAGCTTCTTGTAGAGATATTTCTTGTAAACCGGCAGTTCGTAGGGAAGGTAGCCGTTGACCACCGCCTCCGCCTCGGCGATAAAGGGGACGATGTGCTTCTTCTCCTCCTGCCGGACGTAATGCCAGTGGCCCAGGGTCCGTTCCGGGGTATAGTTGCGGTGGAGGTTGTCCCGGACCATCCGCCGCAGCAGCCGGATATCCGTCCAGGGGACGAAGTTGTAATCCTTGTCCTGGAGCTGGCAGATCGCCTCGATGTAAACCCGGAAGCGGGCCTCCTGGTCGATCCCCTCGGTCAGCGGCCCGTGCAGGCCGTGGAGACCTTCGACCAGCAAGAGCTGCCCCGGGGCCAGGGCCAGTTCCACCCCCTCTTTCTCCCGCCGCCCGGTCTTGAAATTATAGATTGGGGCCAGGGTCTCGCGGCCGGCGAGGAGCTCGGTCAGGTTGCGGTTGATGGTCTCGATATCCAGCGCCTGGGGGGATTCGAAATTGTAATCGCCGTATTCGTCCTGCGGCTGGTCTTTCAAGTTCCAGAAGTAATTGTCCAGGGGCAGGACCAGGGGATCTTCCCCCATCGCCCTCAGGGCGTCCCTCAGTTTCAGGGTGGTGGTGGTCTTCCCGGACGAACTGGGACCGGCGACGATCACCATCCGGACGGTGTCCCGGCGGCCGAGGATCTCCCCGGCGATCTTCCAGATCGCCGATTCGTAGGCCCGGTCGGCGTCCCGGATCACGTCGAGAAAACCGCCGAAGGCAATCCGCCGGTTGATCCCCTCGATCGTTCCCACGTCGCGGGCCCGGGTCCAGCCCCGGGCCCGGGTGACGATCTCCATCTCGTAGATATCCTCCCAGTTCACCTCCGGCGCCGCGGGGGGACGAGCGGCGGGTTTGACCGGCGTCGTTTTCCCGGCCGCGGCCCGGGTTTTCCTCGGAGCCGCCTTCTTCGGGGAAGCTTTCTTCTTCGGGGCGGCCCGGCGGACGGTCCGCCTGGCCGCGGAGGGCTTTCGGGAAGCGGTTTTCTTCGCCGCCGGTTTCTTCCGGGGCGCGGCTTTTTTCACCGCCGGTTTTTTCACGGTCTTCTTCCCGACCGCCGGGGATTTCTTCTTCTCTGCCATCGGATTACTCTCCTGACTTACTTGAGTTGATTGGCGTTTTACACCCGGTCTGATCAGCCGGGAGGGGCAGTAGTATTGCGGAGGAAGCGCCCCGGTGTCAACAGCTAATCACCGCGACGGGGGAAGGACCGGGACCAGTGATCAGTAATCAGTGATCAGTGGTCAGTAGCCAGGGATTCCAGGACCCGGGCGTTGAGGAGACTCTCCCCGACCGGGTACGGCGGGGGAATGTCGTCGAGGACCGCCCGTTCCATCGCCTCGATCTCGCGGAGGTAAGGGTCGGCGGCCGGGGTCGGTATCAGGGTTTCGGTATCGTCGGGGGCGACCCGGACCAGGCCGCTCCCCTTGCCGTCGGTATCCGGCTGCCAGGGCTGGGCGATCCGGATCACCCCCGCTTCCCCGATCACCTCCGCCCCGGTGCCGTAAGGGAGGACGAAGGAACAATCGAACTGGGCGACGATTCCGGAGGGGAATTCCAGCCGGCCGGCGGTCAGGATATCGACCCCGGTGGGACCGATCCGCCGGACCGAGGAGACCGACTCCGGCGCCTCCCCCGCCACCGCCAGGGCGAAGTTGACCGGGTAGCAGCCGACGTCGAGCAGGACCCCGCCGCCCAGTTCCGGAGACCAGCGGATATTCTCTCCTTCCGGGAGGGTAAAGCGGAACCAGGCCCGGATCAGCCGGACCTCTCCCACCACACCCTCCCGGAGCAGTTCCCCCAGCCGGAGAAACTGGGGATGGCTCCGGTAGGCCATCGCCTCCATCAGGACCACACCGTTCTCCGCGGCCGCCGCCGCCATCTCTTCCGCTTCGGCCGCGTTCAGCCCCAGCGGCTTCTCGCAGAGGATATGCTTCCCCGCCCGGGCGGCCCGGACCGCCCACTCCCGGTGGAGGCTGTTGGGCAGGGGGATATAGACCGCGTCGAGGTCGGGGCGGTCAAGGACCGATCCGCAGCAGGGTTCGGCTTCCCCGATCCCCCAGCGGCAGGCGAAATCACCGGTCCGTTCCGGGTCCCGGCCCCCGCAGGCGACCAGTTCCGATCGGGAGGACTTCTTCAGGGCGGGGATGAACCGCCGGTTGATCCGGGCGGTGGAGAGTATCCCCCACCTCAATTTCCGTCCATTTCCATTCATCGCCAAACCGCAAAGAAAAGGAAATTCACCGCCAAGACGCAAAGAGCGCAAAGGTACGCAAAGAGTATTTTTAATTTTTAATCCGAGGGGAATTACGATTCGGAATTATTAATATTATCGGAGCGGCCTGGTGCTTCCGAGTTGAAACTATAATCTTTCTTTGCGTTCTTTGCGACTTTGCGGTGAAATTTTTGGGGGGCTCAGGGAGTGTCGCCGAGCACGGTGCAGATCACCCGGCGGGGGGAGCGGGGCCCGTCGAACTCGCAGAAGAAGATCCCCTGCCAGGTCGAGAGCCCGATCTTGCCTTCGATCACCGGGATCGTCTCCGAGGGGCCGATCAGGCCGGACTTGAGGTGGGCGTCCCCGTTGCCGTCCTGGCGGTCGTGGAGCCAGATCCCGGGGGGGATCAGTTTCCGGAGAAAATTGACCGCGTCCTCGGGGACGCTGGCGTCCCAGTTCTCCTGGATCATCACCGCCGCCGTCGCCCCGTGGGAGTAAACCGAGACCAGACCATCCCTGACCCCGCTCTTCTCCACCGCCGCGGTTACCCGATCGGTGATATCGACCAGTTCCTCCCGGCGGGAGGTCTCCAGGTTGATGACTTCCCGGTGCATAACTACTCCTCCCCGCTCCAGCGGTTGTAGCGGGCTCGCTCCCGGAAGGGCTTCTTCTCCTTCCGGGGACCGGACTCCGCGGGAACGCCGACCGGGAGGAGCACCCGGACCACCTTGCCCTCCGGCAGGCCGAGCAGGCCGGCGATCCTCTCCGCCCGCCCCTCCCGGCGGAGCCAGCCGTCGATCCAGACCGAGCCGTAGCCAAGGGCGGTGATCGCCAGGAGCATATTCTCCACCGCCGCCGCGCAGTCCTCGACCTGGAAGCTGTAACCTTCATAGACCGCCTCCGGCCGGCGGTCGACTATGGAGGCGATCAGGGCTTTCGCCTGCCGGAGGGCGAGGTTCTCCGGGTGCATCGACCCGATCGTCTCCACCAGGACCGGGTCGTCGACGATCACGAAGGATGTCGTCTGGGCGTTTCTCCCCGAGGGGGCGGCCAACCCCGCCCTGACGATCCGCTCCAGGTCCTCTCTCGGTATCCGGTCGTCACGGTACGGCCCCCGGTAACTGTAGCGTTTCTCGATCGCGGTGAACAGGTCCATAATCCCTCCTTCCGATAATGTTTACAGGATTCTGATTATACGCCGTGGCTGGCGCCCCGGGCAAGAATATTGTATATTGCCTGGCCTGTCGGACAGTCGGACGGAAAGGTAAAACTATATGATCGGCGAATACTTCATCCAGGTCTGGGGGATACTGCTCGAGCTCTCGCCGGCGCTGCTGCTGGGACTCCTGGTCGCGGGGCTGCTCCACGTCCTCCTCCCCCCGGGTATGATCTCCCGGCACCTGAGCGGCCGCAGCTACCGGGACGTCGGCCGGGCGGTCCTCTTCGGAATCCCGATGCCACTCTGTTCCTGCGGAGTGATCCCGACCGCGCTCGGGCTGCGGAAGCAGGGGGCCTCGAAGGGGGCGGCGACCGGGTTCCTGATCAGCACCCCCCAGACCGGGGTCGATTCGATCCTGGTCGCCGCCTCCTTTCTCGGCTGGCCCTTCGCCCTCTTCAAGGTCCTGGCCGCCTTCGTCACCGGGATGATCGGGGGCGTCCTGGTCAACCTGACCGAGAAAAAGGAGATCGCGCCGGGGCCCGGACCGGCGGAAACCTGTGACCCGGTCCGGCGATCGCCGGCGGAAGTCATCCGTTACGCGATCTTCGATCTGCTGGGCTCGATCGATCTCTGGATCGTCCTCGGGGTCGGGGTCTCGGCCCTGATCACCGTCCTGGTCCCGCCCGGCTACCTGGCCGGGGCCGATTGGGCCGGGGGGATAATGGCGATGCTGGTTATGCTGGTCATCGCCCTGCCGCTCTACGTCTGCACCACCGGCTCGGTCCCGATCGCCGCCGCCCTGATCGCCGCCGGACTGCCGCCCGGGGCGGCCCTGGTCTTTTTGATGGCCGGTCCGGCCACCAACGTCGCCACCCTGGGTGCCGTTTACCGGGCGCTGGGGAAGCGGGTCCTGGCCATCTACCTGGGGACGGTGGCGGTCCTGAGCATCTTCCTCGGCCTGGCCTTCGAATGGGTACTGACATCCGCCGCCGTCCCGGCCCTCTGCCACCGCCACGAGGCCCAGCTCTGGCGGACGCTGGCGGCGCTGACCGTCTCCGCGCTCCTGGTCTTCCTGATCGGAAGACGGATCCGGGCTATAATCACCTCAAGGGGCGCCGGAGAATCCGAGCGGCCGGGGGAGCTGACCATCCCGGTCCGGGGGATGACCTGCGGCCACTGCGTGGCCGCGGTCAAGGAGGCCCTGGAGGCGCTGGACGGGGTCGAGAGGGCCGAACCCGACCTCCGGAACAACCTGGTCCGGGTACGGGGAGGGAATCTCGACCGGGACAAGATCGTCCAGGCCATCCGCCAGTCCGGCTACGACACAAGCTGACACTTAAATGGACAAACCGGGTATGGCCTGTCTTGCCTATTTTCGAGCGGCGCGGAAGGCGTCGAGACTGGGCTCGATCGAGATCGGGGCACCGGCCACCCGGATCGCCGATTTGACGTCCTTGAGTCCGTTGCCGGTGACCAGGCAGACCACGGTTTCGTCGTCTCCGACGGTCCCCTCGGCCCGCAGCTTCTCCAACCCGGCGTAGGCGGTGGCCCCGGCCGGCTCGGCGAAGACCCCCGCCCCCCGGGCGATGGTCAGGATCGACTCCAGGATCGCCTCGTCGCTGACCAGGATACCGGTTCCCTTCGATTCCCGGACCGCCTTCACCGCCGCCTCCCCGTCCCGGGGGAGATCGACCGAGATGCTGTCGGCGATGGTGGTGGCCGAGACCTGGCAGACCGGTTTACCGGAGAGAATCGCGTCCACCACCGCCGGGCTCTTCTCCGACTGGACGGCGATCAGCCGGGGGAGCCGGTCGATCAGCCCGACCCCGTGGAGGTCCTTGAACCCCTTCCAGACCCCGGTGATGATATTCCCGTCCCCGACCGGAACCAGGACGGTGTCGGGAACCTCCCAGCCCAGCTGCTCGCAGATCTCGAAGGAGACGGTCTTCTTCCCCTCCCGGGTGTAGGGGTTGTAGCCGGTGTTCCGGTTGAACCAGCCATACTCCAGGCAGACCTCGGTGCAGAGGTCGAAGGCGTCGTCGTAGGTTCCCCGGACGGCGTAAACCGTGGCCCCGAAGACCAGCAGCTGGGCCACCTTGGCCTCGGGGGCGGCCGCCGGGACGAAGATCACCGGGCTGATCCCCAGGCTGGCCCCGAGACAGGCGCTGGAGGAGGCGGCGTTGCCGGTCGAGGCTCCGGCGATGGTCGGGAATCCGAGTTCCAGGGCCTTGGCGATCGCCACCGAACTGGCCCGGTCCTTGAACGACCCGCTGGGGTTGCGACCGTCGTCTTTCAGGTAGAGGGCCTTCAGTCCGAGTTTCTTCTCCAGCCGGCCGGCCCGGTAGAGCGGGGTCCAGCCGATCTGGAGGGGCATAATGTGGGAGCGGTCGGCGAGGGGCAAAAGCTCCCAGTAGCGCCAGACGGAGAAGTT
>PWXJ01000003.1 GCA_003561965.1 PVC group bacterium | reverse complement strand
GATAGACGCTCTCTTCGCTTTTCTCCTTCAGGTCAAGTTTCCCCGGATCCCTGATTTTGGTCTCGCCCGGGGGAGGCGCGGCGATATCGGAGAAACCGTGCTTTTTCAGAAGCCGGCCGAGGGAGATCTCATCGTACATCCACCGGTGGAGTCGCCGCCCGGTCAGCAGCCAGGCCAGTCTTTCCCTCAGGCAGCTTTCCTCCTTCTCGCCCAGGTAGGTGCCGTCGATGAACTCATCGGCATCCCCTGAATCCAGGTAGCGGACCGCCTGTCTCCTGAGGTCGGGGACCGCCAGCCGGATGATCCCGCCGGGGACCAGGACCCTCTTCGCCTCCCGGAGAAATTTCCCAGCCTCGGAAAGGGAGAGATGTTCCAGCATATGGCAGCTGTAGAGAGCGTCGGCGGAGGAGTCGGGGAGGGGGAGGCCCCTGGCGGCGTCCCCGTACTCGATGTGATGATTCCGGGCGTATCCGATAAACGCGTGCTGCCGGGCATCGAGGAGACCGGCCCGGCGGAGGATCCGGGGCAGGAGCGGAATCCTGGCCAGCCGGAGACTGAGCGAGTTGTCGAAGTTTCGCCAGCCCGGAATTGGGGAATCTCCGCAACCGACGTTGACTCTGACGGCCCCGGCACTGCCTGAGGTGTTCTCAAGGGTTCGGGTCTGGAAATTCCCCATCACTGTGTCCTGCTAGTAGCCGTTGGATTCAGGAAGAAGGTGGGCCGCCCCCTGCGGGATTGTCCCTGAACGCGGGTATTCGGCCCTGGCCATACTGTCGGGATCCGGCAGAAACGGCATTAGTCATCTTCAAACCTTTCGGGAGAGGTTATTGTACTGGCCGCAATCCCGGCAGATGGGCTGAATATTTCTTGTCAGGAATTCCCGTCGCAACCTTTTGATTTCCGGTCCAAACCAGATATCCACAATATTATCCTGCTTGATATTCCCAATGATCAATTCACTGGCGTTGAAATCCCGGCATCCGCAGGCCCCGACTCTGCCGTCCCAGTAAATCATCGGCCCGCTGAACAACTCTGAACAGGGTGATATCCTGGGCTTTCTCAGGGTAAAAGTCTTCCGCAACTTCATATTTCCTTGAAGCTGTCCCGGACTTATCTTGCCGTGCCAATCGTCGTATCTGAATTTAATATTTATCCGGTCAACCCCGATCATCCCGGCGATGGTTTGAAACTCATCAGCGCGGACAACCTCACGCAGGGGGGAGTCCACCCGCATATCAATCAGAAAGCCGACCGGCCAACCCTTACTTTGATTCGCGGAAATAAAATCATAAAGATTCTTCAGAACCCGTTCATATTCATTTGAGCGGTATAGTCTTCTATACATTTCCGGATCGAATCCTGACATTGAGACAGTTAAACTATCGAGACCGCTGTCGACCAGCGCCTCGGCGGTCACCCGGTCCAGGAGGATCAAGTTTGAATACAGCCCGACGACTTTAATGTTCTTTTTCGACTTGGCGTATTGGATTCTTTGAATTACCAGGGGATCACACAAGGGATCTCCCACCGTCGGGGTCAGGTTGATATTCCCCCCGCCAAAATCGTCATACTGATCAATTATTCCCTGAAATATATTCTTTTCCATAATACCGGTTGGTCTCGACTGGTATTGGTAGGCGCAGAAAATGCAGTTCGCGTTGCAGATGTTCGTCGTCTCAATACTGACGCAGGGCATTTCTTTTTCCAGCCGGCTTATGATTGAGCCTTGCAAAAACGGATACCTCGCTAACCTGGTGAGTTCCTTGATTTCCCGCTTCAACTTTCTATATAGTAAACGGATCATTGCTTCGCTTTCCTATATATAATTCACGGCGGGCCGGGGAGTGGCCAGCAAATAGCGCCTCTCCGGCCCGCGGTCGAAAAACTCCGGATTTGAAGCATTCCGTTCCAGGTCTTGGATGGAGTAGTTATGCCGTTGGAGCATTCCCGTCACCCGGCGGCTGGCGTCCGGGTTATGGGTTTCGCAGATGATGATCGGACGACACTGAGCAAGGATCCGCTTCATCCCGGCCAGCACCCGAACCTCGCTCTCCTCGACGTCGATTTTTAACAGATCCGGCCGGGGAAATCCGCGTCCGAAGACCAGGTCGTCGAGGGCGACCGTCTCCACCTCCAGTTTCGGGGCGGGATCGGACTCGGGTACAGAAGCCGAGGTGACCAGGTGGGCCTCGGGTGATTGTTCGTTCTTGGCCGTCTGAAAGAGTTCCCGCCCGGACTTATCCGCCGCCGCCAGCATCAGGGTCCGGACATTTTCCCGGTGGTTCAGGCGGAGGTTGCGGTTCAGACGCCGGTAAGTCTCCGGATTGGGTTCCAGGGCGATCACCCGCCCCGAGTCCCCGACCGCCCGCGAGAGGAGCAGGGTGAAGAAACCGATATAGGTCCCGACGTCATAGACGGTCATCCCGTCCCGGGTCAGGCGGGTGAGCGCCTTCTGGACCGCGGGCTCGTGGGTTCCCAGCCAGAAGAATTTTTCGTTTCGGAAGTATATTTCAATCCGAAAGCCCTTCAGCGGGCCGGCGGTGATCTTCACCGGGGTCAGCCGGTCCCCGGACGGGAGGTTCCGGTTGAGAAATTTCCGGAGCACGGCGCCGGCGCCGGGGAGGTGGTAGAAGAGATTTCGCCAGCGACAGGGAATGAGTCCGATCAGGGCAAACAGGAGTTGTTCTTTTCTGGAGTACATCCGGCGGAATTGCACTTCCGGGCGGATACCTTCCGCCGCCCGATAACCTGATCGATTAAACAATAACGCCGGAAAAGTGGCAATTAAATTCAGGTGAAGGCCAGAGAAAGTATGGAGACCCCCGCTGCCGGAGAAAAATTGAACAATATTGAATATTCCCCGGCCACGTTCGAGTGTTGTATGAGATCAGAAAAATGTTCAAATAATTTCAAAAAAAATCAAGATTTTTCTTGACAGGTATATCGTTAAGAGGGAAAATGGACTTAAGCTTTGGCATTTCTCTATATAACTTTGCCCTGTATTGGGCAAAACCCTGAAGGGGGTTGATATGAATCGTGGAATACTGGTATCGGCGACAGCGTTTCTGGCCGCCGTCTGTTTTATGCTTCCGGCGACGGGTCAGATCAATGAGGGGTTTGATCACTTCCAGATCGGGGCCAGGCCGCCGGGTTGGCAGTTTATTTATTGCGACCGGAACTCGGATGCCGATATGCAGTTTTACGGCGATGCCGCCCCGGGTATCCAACTGGGCGGCTGGCCGACTATGAAGGCCCGGATAGTTACCGAGGAGTACGAGCTTGTCGGCCCTCCGGAGGAGAGCAATCTCAGTTTCTTTGTCCAGGCGATCGCTTCCAACCCGAGCAGCGCCCTGAACATCAGGGAGTATGACGGGGACGCGGCTGCCTGGTTCACCCTGACCTACCTTGAAGGTCCTTTCGCCCTGGGCGGCGAGACCATAACCCTGGCCCTCAATGCCAGTTCTTCCCAGCGGGTCTGGCTTGAGTACATCAAACTGGGCGATATCAACGACCCGATTGTCGTCATTGACGACGTGGCGATCACCAATGTCACCACCGAGCCGGCCCCGGTGCCTCCGGACCCCGACCCGACCCCGATTTACCTGGTCGTGGCCGCCGATGATTACACCGGCGACAGCGTAAGCGATATCGCGCTCTATGACAGGACCTCCGGCGAGTGGAGGATCCTGGATCACGGAACCTTCACCTTCGGCGGCGGAGACTTCGATATCCCGGCCCCCGGCGACTACAACGGCGACGGGCGGGCCGACCTGGCCTACTTCGACCGGACCACCGGCCGCTGGTACGCCCAGTCCGCCCCCGGCGAATGGATCATCGACGGGGAAGCCTGGGGAATCGCGGGCGACATCCCGGTCCCGGGCGACTACTCCGGCGACGGGACGACCGACCCGGCCGTCTGGCGGCCCTCCACGGGCTGGTGGTACGTCAGGAACGTTACGGCTGTCCGCTGGGGCTATGAAGGCGTCATCCCGGCTCCGGGCGACTACACCGGCGACGGGACTACCGATATCGCCTACATTGACCCGATTGGTTTCAGTACCTGGCGCTGGTTCGTCCTCGGAGTGCCCGGCAGTCGGGCCTGGGGCCATCTGACGGGCTATGCCCCGGTTCCGGGCGACTACACCGGCGACGGGACGACCGAACTCGGGGCATATCATTTTGACTCCAACCGGTGGTACTGGATCACCCGCGACGGGACCTTCAGGGATAGCGCCCTCTGGGGTCTGCCCGGTGCTGTCCCGGTGGTGGGCGACTTTGACGGGTCCGGAGCCGTTGATCCGACCGTCTTCCTGGCGCCCGACCGGTGGGAAATCCGCCCTGACGTAACCAAGATCTTCGAAGCCGACCTTGAGGACGACGTTATCGTCACCGGGGCTCCGGGATACTAAAACCACAATTTAAACCTGAAGCGAAATAGCCGGGCCCGCCGTGAGGCGGGCCCGGCTTTTTTTCCCCGTTCCCGGGATATGGTCAAAGTTTTACCGGGTGAGCAAGCTGTTATATTATTTTAATTGTGCCGCGAAGTCACTGACTCGGTCCGGGCGGCGGTGTCCTTCCTGCGGTTCGCCGGTCTCCGCCCCGGTCGACCGGAAGTGGCTGATTACTTCCCTCCGTCGGTGCGCTTCCTGTAGGTTGCTTTTCCGGGCGCCGTCGTTCTCTCCCGGGGAGAACGACCGGTTCTACCAGGAACGATACTCTTCGAACTCAACCACAGAGTTGCCCGGCGAAAGCGAACTCCGGGAGCTGTTGAGCGCTGGCTTCCGGGGCCACCCGAAGAACTGCTCTGCCTACTTCGGGGTGTTGGAGGCCCTGGGCGCTTTGCCGGGCGGCCGGTTGTTGGATTTCGGTTGTTCCTGGGGATATGGCAGCTGGCAGTTGCGGGCCGCCGGCTATCGGGTGGAGGCTTACGAGATCTCGGCCCGCCGGGCCGCCTACGCCCGGGAGAAACTCCGGATCCCGGTTCTGCCGGAGCCGGTTTTCCTCCCCGGGAATTACGATATCTTCTTCTCCTCCCACGTCATCGAGCACGTCCCCTCTGTGGCCGGGATGATCGAGACCGGTCTTCGGGCCCTCCGTCCGGGGGGGCTCTTCATTGCCTTTACCCCCAATCCTTCCCTCGAACAGCCCCGCGCAGACGGAGCCGACTTCCGCCGGATGTGGGGATATGCCCACCCCCAGCTGATCGACCGGGAGTTCATCGAGGCGCTGCCCTGCCCGTCCCTGATCGCTCTTTCTTCACCCTATGATCTCGATTGTCTCCGTGACTGGGACGGCCGGAGCCGATTGATCGAACCGATGGCCGGCCCCGAAATTCTCCTGGCTATCCGGTCCCCACGGGTTGACACAAATGCATCGGGAATAAACTGAAACTATGAGCCAGAGGATGTTGCATATCTGGGTGCCTGAGCTGTTGGCCCGGAAGGGGGGGATTCAGAATTACTCGGCCGAGCTGGTGGGGGCCGCCCGGGCGATTCTCGGGCCCGGCCGGATCAGGCTGCTGAGCAAGTCGGACCTTCCGGGGAGCCTCGAGGAACGTTACGGTGATGGGATTCTCCTCACCTCTTCAGGGAATATATCGGAAGCCGTCCGGACGCCGATCTTCGCCACTCGGCTCCTCCTGGCCGCCCGTCGGGAGAGGCCGGCGCTGGTCATCTCCACCCATCCCCATTTCGCCCCGGCGGCGGTCTGGCTGAGGACAATATTCTCCATCCCGGCGGCGGTGAGCGCCCACGGGGTAGAGGTCTGGGGTCTCGGCCCGGGCCGACTCCGGGGGGCGCTGGGCCGGGTGGAGATGATCCTGCCGATCAGTAACTTTACCCGGGAAAGAATGAGAAAAGAAATCGGGCTCCCGGCGGAGCGGTTCCGGGTCATTCCGGTCACCTTCGACTCGGATTGCTTCGCGCCCGGCCGAGCCCCAAAAGGCTTGAGAGAGCGCTACGGGTTTTCCCCGGAGGATAGGGTTCTACTCTGCGTCTCCCGGCTGGTGGTATCCCGGCAGGACAAGGGGTATTCCCGGATTGTCGAGATTATGCCGCGGCTGCTGCCGGATTTTCCGGGGGTACGCTTTCTTATTGTGGGGCAGGGAGACGACCGGCCAAACATTGAGCGCCGGGTCGGTGAGCTGGGGCTTGAGGGGAAGGTGATCCTGGCCGGATACGTCTCTGACGATGAATTGCCCGGCCATTACCGGATGGCCGATGGTTTCGCGATGCCCAGCCTCCGGGAGGGGTTTGGGATCGTCTTTTTGGAAGCGATGGGGTGCGGCAAAAGGTGTCTGGGTGGTAACCGGGACGCGGCGGTGGACGCCCTGAGAGGAGGAGAGTTGGGAATCCTGGTCGACCCGGAGAGTCCGGACGATCTGGAGGGGGGGCTGAGGAGGTTGCTGACCGAACCACCGCCGGACCCGGCCGAACTCCACCGGCGGGTGGTCCGTTATTTCGGGAGGGAAGCGTTCCGGGAGAAAGTCTCCGACTTGCTTTCGGAGTTCGGTCTCCGTTGAGGACGTTTGCTTGCCCAGGGAACGGAAAATAAGGGATATGGCTGGGGATCACACACTCTCGATAAGTATCCGCCGCTGCGAGCGGATCGTTGAGTGGGGGGCTGTCTTCCTGGTCGTCTTCTCCCCCCTGGCCTTCGGGGCGGTCGAGACCTGGGCCTGGGTTACCCTGGTCGGAGTCTGCTTCCTGGTCGCGGGGGCCGAAAGGTACCGCCGGTACTTGCTGGCCCGGCTCCCTCTCCCGGCCGGGTATCCGCCCCCCCGGGCCTGCCGGCCGGCCGCCGAATATATCTTTTTGGGTTTCGGAATCCTCTTCCTTCTCGGGCCGCTGGTCCAGCTCATTCCCCTCCCCATCTCCCTGATCTCCGCGGTCAGTCCCCGGACCGCCCGCTACTGGCTCCTGACCGGTCGGGCGACCTCCGGTTCCTGGACGGTCTTCTCCCTCTACCCCTCCCGGACCGCCGGGGAACTGGTCAAACTGGCCGCCTACGGGGCGATCTTCGTCACATTGAGGGGTTACCGTCCGTCGTCCGGAGACCGGATGGCTTTTGCCGGCCGGTTGCTGACCGCGATCGTCGCCACCGGGTTTTTCGCCTCAGTGATCGGGATCCTCCAGAAGTACTCCTGGCAGGGGATGATCTACTGGGTCCGGCCGATCCGGTTCGGACGCCCCTTCGGGCCGTTCGTCAACCGCAACCACTTCGCCGGGTACATCATAATGGTCATTCCCCTCGCCCTCGGCCTGCTCCTCTCCCGGGGTCCCCGGCCGTCCGGGGGGACCTTTCGCGACCGCCTGGCCCGTTCCGACCCCCGGAGTCTGCTGCTTGCCTTTATCGCCCTGGTGATGGCGTCGGCTCTCCTGCTCTCCTACTCCCGGAGCGGGATCCTGGCCGGGTTTCTCGGCTTCATCTACCTGGTGGGGATCTCCCGGCGCTTCCGGCTGATCGACCGCCGCCAGGCCCTGGTGATCTTCGTCACCTCCCTGGTCCTGATGGCTCTTACCTTATCGTATTTCGGGACCGCCGAACTGTTCGGACGGTTCAAGAGGATCGGGGGCCGGGGGGAGGAGGTGGAATACCGGGGGGATATCTGGCGGGATACCGTCCGGATCTACCGGGACTTCCCGGTCCTGGGGATCGGGTTGGGCGGTTTCGAGCGCTTCTACCCCTACTATAAATCCTTCGACCGCCGCAAGCCCTTCACCCACGCCGAGAACGACTACCTCCAGACGGCGGCCGAGCTGGGAACCTGGGGGCTGGTCTCCCTCGGCGGGTTTCTCCTGGTTTTCTTCGGGGCGGTCGCGGCCTGGAAGCCGGGGAGAACCGGGCCGTCCAGGCGTCCGGGGGGCTGGCCGGTCTCGGGGCGGGGACTGGTGGCAGGCTGCTCCGCCGGTGCGCTGGGCCTGCTCCTCCAGAGCGCGCTCAACTTCAACTTCTCCATCCCCGCCAACGCCCTGCTCCTGGCCGTCCTGTTGGCCCTGGCGGCTGGCCGGATCTTCCCCGGCCGGTGACCGGAGGGTGCCGGTCCGGCCGGGGGATTTCCCCGGCTCTAACCTTGATTGCCGTTTTGGTCCGTGTATAGTATTCGGGTTGAGAACCCCCGGAGGCGTTTGATGGAGCGGGAAGAGTACAGAAAGAGATTATACGAGATATACGAAAACCGGCCGCGGCCGGTCCGGCAGGAGATCACCCGAGAGTCAATAGAGAAGATGTTCCCGGTCTGGGAGAGCCGCTTCCGTTCCCACCTGCCCCCGGACCGCTCGACCCCGGTCATCGATATCGGCTGCGGCAGCGGGGGCTTTGTTCATTACCTCCGGCGGATCGGCTACCTCGACGTCCGGGGGATCGACCTCTGCGCGAGCCAGGTGGCCGCCGCCCGGGCCCTGGGGATCGAGGGCATAACCCGGGAGGACGCCTGGGAACATCTTTCCCCCCGGATCCCGGTTTACGGGGCGGTGGTCGCCCGGGACCTGGTCGAGCACTTCACCCGGGAGGAGGTGATCGACCTGTTCAGCCTGATTGAAACATCCCTCCTCCCCGGCGGGGTGCTCCTGATCCAGACCGTCAACCTCGAGAGCCCCTTCTCCCTCCGCTACCGCTGGGGCGACCTGACCCACGAAACGGGCTTCACCAGCTACAGCCTGGAGGCGGCCCTGCTCCTGGCCGGGTTCCGGGAGGCCGCCTCCTTCCCCGCCCCCCCGGTCCCTTCCTACAGCCTGAAGTCGGCGGTCCGGTCGGTACTCTGGAAGGCTATCGAGGGCCTCTGGCGTTTCGCCCTGATGGTGGAATCCGGAGAGGGCCGGGGAATCTTCACCGCCAACCTGGTTACGGTGGCCCGGAAATGAAGAATAAATGCCGGCTGGCGGTCCTGGTCACCCATCCCATCCAGTATTACTACCGTCTCTACCGGGAACTGGAGAGGCATCCCGAGATCGAGCCGATAGTATTTTACTGCTGGAAGGGGGGGGTCGAAAAGCCTCATTACGACCCGACCTTCAAGTCCCGGATCAAGTGGGACCTTCCCCTGCTTGAGGGCTACCGGTATCGCTTCCTCCGCAACCTCTACCCCCGGCCTTTTCGGCCGGCCGGCCGGTTTCTCAACCCCGGAATCGTCCCCGCCCTGATCGCGGGCCGCTATGACGCCGTCTTCGTCTGGGGCTATGACTACCTGACCGCCTGGCTGGCCTTCCTGGCGGCGGCCGTCTCCCGGACCCCGGTTTTTCTCGGGGGGAGCGTCATCTCCCGTACCCACCGCCCCCTTCTCACCCGGGTTCTGAAAAAAGGGGTTCTCCACCCCCTCTGCGGAAGGGTATCGGCGATTTTCAGCGAATGCGGGAGAAACGCCGGGTACTACGTCTCCCACGGGGCCGACCCGGAGAAGGTCTTTTGGGTTCCGGCGGCGGTGGACAACGACTATTTCCAGGAGCAAGCCCGCCTGCTCGGCCCGCGCAAAGAGGAATTGAAGAGAGATTTGGGAATTCCTCCGCTCCGGCCGGCGTTCCTGTTCGTGGGCCGGCTGGATCCCCGGAAGCGGGTGATCGATCTCCTGGAAGCTTACCGGGGCCTGGGCGACCACCCGGCCGCTTCGCTGGTATTCGTCGGGGAGGGCGAACAGCGCCGGGACCTGGAACGGTTGATAGACCGCTACCGCCTGCCGAACGTCGTCATTACCGGTTTCAAGAACCAGACCGAGCTGCCCCGCTACTTCGCGGCGGGTGACGTTTTCGTCCTCCCCTCCGAGTACGACCCCTCCCCCCGGGCCTTAAATGAGGCGATGAATTTCGCCCTGCCCGTCATCGTCAGTGACGGGGTCGGCACCGCCGGCGACCTGGTAGTCGACGGGGAGAACGGGTTGATCTTCCCGGTCGGGGATACCGGCATTCTCTCAGACCGGATGCGGAGGCTTTTGGACAGCCCCGGGCTCCGGCAGGATATGGGAGTTCGGGCCCGGGAGAGAGTATCGGAATGGAGTTATCGAAAAGGCGTGGAGGAGATCTTCCGCGCCCTCCGTTCGCTGCCCGGATCGTGAAAGTTATCGTGACATCGGGGGGACTGTTTCATTCCCTGGAACTGGCCCGGCAGCTGGAGAAGAGGGGTTGTCTAGGGCGGCTGATCACGGGATATCCCGGGCGGAAGGTCAGGGAGGCCGGACTGCCGCCGGGGAAGATCGTCTCCCTGCCTCTCGGTCAATTCCTCTACCGCGGGTGGAGAACCCTTCCTTCCCCGGTGCGCGGCCTGGCCGACCCGGTTTTTCGGGCCGCCGAACTGTTTGACCGCCAGGCTTCCCGCCGGCTGCCGGGAGGAGATCTCCTGGTCGGCTGGTCGTCGTTCAGCCTCCGCACCCTCCGGGAGGCGAAACGCCGGGGGATGAAGACCGTACTCGAGAGAGGCAGTTCCCACATCCTCCTCCAACGGGAGATCCTGACCGAAGAGTATGAACGGCTCGGCCTCCGGGGCGTCCTGCCGCACCCCGCCCTGGTGGAGAAGGAACTTCGGGAGTACGCGGAAACCGATTACATCGAAGTCCCCAGTTCCTTCGCCCGGGAGTCGTTTATCCGGCAGGGAGTATCCGGGGAGAAGATCATCCAGGGATTTCGCGGGGTCGACCTCGACCAGTTCCGGCAGATCCCCCGGGATGACTCGGTTTTTCGGGTAATTTTCGCGGGGAAGGTAAGTATACGCAAGGGGGTCCAGTACTTATTGCGGGCGTTCAAGGAATTGGCGCTACCCCGGAGCGAACTACTCTTGATCGGGGCGGTGGCCGATGAGATCAGGCCGATTCTGAGGCGATACGCGGGGATCTTTCGAAGTCTCGGCTCCCGGCCGCGAGCGGAACTGTATCGGCATTTCTCCCGGGGGAATGTCTTTGTTCTGCCCTCGATAGAGGAAGGATTGGCCGTGGTGCAATTGCAGGCGATGGCGTGTGGTTTGCCCGTGATATGTTCGTCCCATACCGGAGGAACTGATATAATAGAAGAAGAGAAGGAGGGGTTCATCATCCCGATCCGCGATGTTGAGGCTCTCAAGGAGAGACTTCTCCGGCTCTACCGGGACCCGGAACTCGGGCGGGAGATGGGAGAGCGGGCGAAACAAAAGGTCCGCCGGGGATTCTCCTGGGACGATTACGGAGATCGGATGATCGGAGAATACCGGCGAATCCTGGGGGAGAGCGGCCGGTGAAGAGAAAGGTTGAACAGGTGCTCCTGGTCTCCGCCATCGGCCCGTTCGCGATCGGCGAGTGTTTCCTCCGCGCCCTGGCCGGATCGGGACGGAAGGCGGCCTTTGTCAATACCCTCGACTATTTCCCCCTCGGATACGGCCGGGCCGGTCGGCTGCTAAGACGGGTCAGCCGCCGCCTGCTGACGGACCGTTACAACCGGACAATTTTGGAGAACGCGCTCTGGCTGAAACCCGATCTCCTCCTGATCACCAAGGGCAACCTGGTCCGGCCGGAAACGCTCTCGGCGATCCGCCGGAAACTCCCGGAGACCATCCTGGTCAACGTTAACTACGATGATTTCTTTTCCCCCTCGCCCAGCAACCGCTTCCGGGATTTGGAGAAAGTCGTTCCCCATTATCACTGGTTCTTCCCCGCCAAGCGGGTCAATGTAGAGGAACTGCGCCGATTGGGCGCCCAAAGGGTCCACTATCTTCCCCTCGGATACGATGGGGCCTCGCATTTTCCTGTCCAGCCCTCGAAACGACTGGTGGAAGAGTACGGCGGGCAGCTTTCTTTTGCCGGGACCTACACCCCAGACCGGGCCCGGCTCCTGGCCTCCCTGGAAGGTTATTCCCTCTCGATCTGGGGGGCCTACTGGAATCGGGCCAGGATTAGCCGGGAACTCCGGCGCCAGGTGAGGCGGACCGGGAACGGCCGGATCGTCCGAGGGGCCAAACTTTCGGCGATCCTCAACGCTTCCCCGATCGGGCTCAACTTCCTCCGGGGGGAGAATCGGGACACCCACAACCACCGTTCCTTCGAACTTCCGGCCTGCGGGGTCTTCACCCTCTCGGAGCGCTCGAAGGAGCTGGGGGAATTCTTCGCCGAGGGGAAGGAGATCGCCTGTTTTTCCTCTCCGGAGGAACTCCGGGAGAAGGCCCGTTATTACCTGGAACATAGCCGAGAGCGGGAAGCCATCGCCCGGGCCGGTTATCGCAGGGTGATGGAGGGGAAGCACACCATCCGGAACCGGGTGGAGAAGATGCTGGAGATTATCCTCAGGGACTGAAACCACGGCGCATCCGGCGCCGGAAAGCTTCCCGAGTCCGACTCGCCGCCGTTTTCTCCGCCAGCTGAGCAATGAAAGCCAAGATCAAGCAGAGTATCAAGTGGATTATCTTCGGGCGGCAGGCTCAGTTCGCGGTCTCGGTCGTGTTCCAGATCCTGATTATGCGGATACTCACCCCGGGAGTCTTCGGGGTTTACGCCCTGGCCGAATCCTCCCTCGGGTTTATCGCGATGTTTGTATCTTTTGGCTTCCCTCACTGTGTCATTCAATTTCAGAAGCTGGCGGGCATCGAAAGAAACGTTCTCGGGATCACGGTGCTCCAGGCCGGGGCCTACGCCGCTCTGACTTTTCCCGGCGCGATCGTTGTCAACCGAGTCTACGGCGAACAGATCGTCCGGGTATATCTTCTGTTGATCAGCGCTCACGTTCTCACTTTTTTCACAATGGTGTTCCAGTACACCATCGAGAGAAATCTCGACTTCAAGCGGGCCGAGATCGTTATCCTGATCTCCCGGCTGGCCGGCCTGCTGACCATACTGGGTTTCGCCCTGGCGGGAGGGGGAGTTTACAGCCTGGTGGCCGGCCTTTACGTCAGGGTGATTTTGGAGACCGCGATATTTTTCAAGATCTGCCGCTGGAGTTACGGTATAGGTTGGGACCGTAAGGTTCTCCGGGTGGTTCTGACCTACGGCTCCAAAAGGTTTCTTGCCCAGGCCTGCGGATCTATGAGAAAAACCCTGGATAAGCTGCTCCTGGGCTTGCTGGTCCCGGTGGCTTTAGTCGGCGCCTACGAACGGTCCCAAGTGATAGTTTCTTCGTCCGTGGGGCTGGTCAGCCAGCTCGACGCCCGGTTCGCATTTTCCCTGATCAACCGGATCAAGGAAGATTCCCGCCGCTTGAAACTGCTGATCGGCAAGGGTGTATTTATTAATGTCGTCGTGGCAGCGTTCTTTTCCCTGACTGCTCTCTTCTTTCTCAAGGACCTGGTGATACTGGTCCTGGGGGAGCAGTGGGAACCGACCGCCCGGCTGCTTCCCTTTTTCAGTCTTTACCTTGTCGGCAGCGTCCCCGCTTTGTTTCTCCAGCAGGTATTTTTCGCTGCCGGGGATCCCCTGAAAATTGTCTGGGGACGCCTTTTCGATATCGTGGTTTTTAGCCTGATTACGCTGGGGGTTTCTCGTCTGGAGGGGGCCGGAAGACACACGATTATTATCTCATTGATGGTACTGAACTACGGTTTTTCGGGTTTGATCGAAACCGGCTACCTGGCAGCTATCCTTCTTCGCTGGAAGCTACTGAAGCCGGCGTCTTTTCTTCGGCCGTTGCTGCTGGCCGGGTTCGCCGCCATAACCGGTTTCTGCTTGGTCCGGTTTCTCGGTTTCCCGTCTCTGGCCAACCTGATAATTGTCGGTATATTCTATAGCGGATTGTTGTGGAAATTCTGTCGTGCTGATTTCATCTGGTTGAAACAATACTGGCAATACTGAACCGGAGTGCCGGTCTATCAGCAATCTCCGAGGGTGGATTGAACAGCGTCGGACTATTGGAAATACTATCGGAGGAATTTAATGCCGGGTAATCAGTCGAAATTCCGGATGATCGGTAAGGTCCTGAAATATTTTCGAGAGGGAACTTTATGCAGGAAGATGGCGGGAAAAGTAATCGGGCCACCGGAAAATGATAAACGGCTCGCCAATGCTTATTGGGGTGAAGCTGCTGAAAGATATGTCGAGAAACGGATCAGGCAAAAAACCTGGCACATTGAGCAGTCCCTCATCCATCAATTATTGAACGAGGTTCCCAACCGCTCTACAGTGCTTGATGTTCCTTTCGGTACCGGGCGGTTTGCCGGGATGTACCTGAAAAAAGGTATGACTGTGTTTGGGTTGGATATTTCCCGAGATATGTTTCAGGTATCTAAGTCTGACCTCGGTCCTGATTACCGACGGTGTCGATGTGCTATCGGAAGAGCTGATCAACTACCCTATCAGGATGACAGTTTTGATCTGATAGTATGCTGCCGTTTTCTCGGGTTGATTTCGTATCGGATGGCGGCGAGGGTGTTGGCCGAGTTGCAGCGAGTTGCGAAATCCCGAGTTATTCTCTATATGGTGGTTCACAATAACGTTTGGAGTTTATCCCGTTTGATCGATTCGATATTCCCCGTGTTCGGTATTCTCCCGCGGTATTGTCGCTTGATGGGGGGCAATATTGTGGAGAAGAATTTCCTCCGGTTGATCGAGCGGTCCGGGTTTTGTTTTCAGGCCAAAATGAAGATCAGCAAGATCAGCAGAAGAATTTCCGTTGCATTTTATGTCGTGAATAAGAATCAGTCTTCTATATCCGGCTAATGCCTCTGTCGAAACAGAGAAACGATATCGGGACGAGCCTGATCCGGTTTCTCTCCTACCCGGTGTTTTTTGATCCGGAATCGCCCCGGGCCGCCGGTTACGTGATGGAACATTTCTGGGCCATCCGTTCCTGCACCCGGACCCGGCGTCTGCTCAAGTTTCTGGTTGACCCGGCGATCCGGCGGGCCGGGAAGCGGGATCGGGAGCGTCTGGCAGACCATCCCCGGTTCGATCGGCTCCGGCCATATTTTGAGGTAAATACGGAGGTGGTCATCGATGCCCGCCGGTTCTTCCGGGTGATTGATTTTGACCGGCGGGAGGTGATAAATATCCTCAAGAGCGACGACCTGAAGGCGTATTACGACAACGAGTTAACTGCCCGCCGGCGACTGTCCGGATTGGAGTTTATCCCCCGGTTGATCGAGACGGACGAAGAGAAGAAGGTCTTCCGGGAAGAATATGTCTGTGAGCGGCCGTTCAAGTCGGGGTCGTTGCGCGACCTCGACCCGGTAACCTTCGCCGATCGCCTGAAAGAGATCGTCCGGCAGGTGCGGAATTCGGCCCCGGTCCGTCCGGTCGGGGCCGGGGATTATCTCGCCGGTTTGACCGGGGAGATTCTTTCCCGGCCGGAAGCCGACGAGCAAGTCCGGCGCTATGTCCGTCTATGGGAGGAATCGGCGTCGAGGCTGGACCGGGTTGAGTTGGCCTTTTCGCACGGGGATTTCCGCCCCGACCAGCTCTTCTTTGCCCGCGACGGGTCGGTCCGGATCATTGACTGGGAGAATTCCGGCTACTTCAGCCGCCACCGGGACCTGATCGGGTTCTATGTCAATGAAAGGTGGCTTTACCGGAATCCGGTGGTATCTTTGGAATCGTTGCTGGAGGCGTCGGGCCGTCCGCTGGAGGCGGTCTGTTCGCTCTTTCTTCTGGAGTTGGCCACCGTTCCCGTCCGGATCGGCCGGCCCTCCCTGCTGCCCGTCTCGATCTCTTCCCTGAGGAAGGTCGCGAAACGGATGTCCCGGGAGATCCCGGGGTTGGAATATTGAACGCGATGGAACTCCCCGACCTGAAATTCCGGAAAAGGGCGGTCGCCTGGATCGCCATAAGCCTGGGGGGGGGGGCGTTCTTTCTCCTGCTGCCCGCCCGTGGTCCGGCCTTCTCCCTGCAGTATTCCGCCGGGCTGATGGTGCTGACGGTGCTCTGCTTCCGCTGGCTGACCGGTCCGGTTCATCCGGGGGTCTTCGGGTTTCTCTCTCCCCACGGGATTGTCCTGGTCAACTCGTTCGTCTATTTCGGGCTCGGGCCGCTTCCCCGGCTGGCATTTCCGGAAGCGAGAATCATCGGCTATTTCAACCTCGGGGCCGATGAATACTATATCCCCGCGCTCCTGCTCTGCCTGGCCGGGCTGCTGACCTTCGACCAGGCTTACCGTTGGACCGCCCGGAAGCTGTCCCTGGAGCGGGTGGTGGAATCGGGGCGAGAGAGTATTGTCTCACCGGATGCCCAGCGTCGCCTTCCCCGGCTCGCCTTCTTCTGGTTCTTTATCTGCCTGGGAGTCTTCGGCTATATGACCCGGTCTTATGTTATGCGGACCTTTGACTTTGCCGGGGTGGAGGGCGCGATCGAAAACATCTTTCTCCAGGGGGGTCCCTGGCTGCTCGGGACCGCCTGGATTATGCTGAGTCTGCTCTTCGCCCGGCCCTCCGCCCGTTTCTCCCCGAAGCTGATCCTGCCCCTCTTCGTCATCCTTCTGCCGGTGATGATGGCTTACGAGAACCGGCGGATCATAATCTACTGCCTGGTCATATCCTTCGCGGTTTATCATCTCTACCCCCGCCGCCGGTTCCGTATGAAGACTCTGGCCTGGGGTGTACTTCTGATCCTCGGCGGGTTTCTCCTGATGTCCTCGGTGAAATATCTGACCCGCACCGATCCTTCCCTCCAGAGACATATTATGGAGGAGAGAGACATCTTTCGCCGGGCCCGGCTGATCGTTACTTCCCCGGGGTTTTTCGAAATCGAACAGGTCGACACCCTGCTCCGGCAGAGTATGGTGGTCAGGTTCAACGCCCTCGACTGGCCGGCGGCCCTGATGGAGGCCCACTACCGCTCCGGGGTATCCTTTCTCGGGGGGAGGCATAACCTGGAGGCCGCGGCCGCGGCCGTGCCGCGGGTGATCTGGCCCGGCAAACCGCCGATGGAGATCGCCAGCACGGTCAACCGGCACTTCGAACTGGCCTGGTTCGACCAGCTGGTTACGGTCCTCGGTTCGACCTACGCCGACTGGGGGGTGGCCGGGGTGATAGCGGGGTTCGCCTTTCTCGGCGCGGCCCTGGCCGTGGCCCTCCGGCTGATATTTCTTCGCCGGGACGGGATGCTGGTTTACCTGGCGTCCCTGCTTCCCCTGATGTTCTTTGAGAATTACCTGATGAGATATATTTTAATCTGGTTCCGCTGGGTCTTGATCCTGATGTTCTTCAACAGCGCTTTCTTTCTCTGTTGGTTCTGGTTTGTAACCCGGCGGGAGCGTTCGGAAGCCTGAATCGGCGTATCTCAACCCTGAGTTGGTGAAAATACTTCACGTTACTCCCTATTACTACCCCGCGCTCCGCTACGGGGGGCCGGTCCGGTCGGTCCACGGACTCTGCCGGAGCCTGGTCCGGCTGGGGCACGAGATCGAAGTCTTTACCACCGATCTGGACGGCCCCGACCGGATCGAACACCCGCCGGGGGAGGCGGTCGAAGTCGAAGAGGTGGCGGTGCGGTATTTCTCGGTCCGGTACTGCCGGAGGCTGTTCTTCGCCCCGGAGATGGCCCGGGAGTTGGCCCGGCGTGCCGGTGAGTTCGACCTGGTCCATATCCATACCTTTTTTACCTGGCCGACCTCCGCCGCGGCCGCGGCAGCGGTCCGGAACAATATCCCCTATATCCTCTCCCCGCGGGGTATGCTGGTCAAGGACCTGGTCCGGCGAAAGAGCCGGCTGGTCAAGTCGGTCTGGATTCATCTTTTCGGGCGCCGGGCGGTGGAAGGCGCGGCCCGGATCCACGTCACCACCGATATCGAAGGGGAGGAGATCCGGAGATTCAATTTCAATCTGCCCGAAGTCTTTGTCCTCCCGGTCGGGGTGGATCCGGCAGATTTCTCCTCCGGGACCGGCGGACCGGTATCGCCGGAGATCGAGGCCCTGGCCCGGAAGAAGCCCCTGATCCTTTTTCTCAGTCGGGTCCACTGGAAGAAGGGGTTGGACCGCCTGATTCCGGCCCTCCGCTACCTGGAGGGGGCGCACCTGGCGGTGGCCGGCAACGATGACGGCGACTATGGGAAAAAACTTGACAGACTGGCCTCCCGGGCCGGAGTATTGGAGAGGATAACCTTCACCGGGCCGGTTTACGGGGAGGAAAAGAGGAGGATTTTGTCCGCGGCCGATATTTTCGTGTTGCCTTCTTACTCGGAGAACTTCGGGATCGCGGTGCTCGAAGCAATGGCGGCCGGGCTCCCGGTGGTTGTCACGCCGGAAGTGGGACTGTCCCCCCAGGTGGAATCGGCCGGCGCGGGAGTGGTCCTCGACGGTGCCCCCGAAATACTTGGCCCGGGGATCAGGGAATTGCTCAACCAGCCCGATCGGCTGAAGGAGTTGGGTGAGCGGGGGAGGGAGCTGGCCGCCCGGCGCTTCGCCTGGGGCGGGATCGCCCGCTCGATGGCAGAAATTTATCGACAGGTAATATGAATATCCTCGGAATCAACGCCTATCACCCCGACGCCTCCGTCGCCCTGCTCCGGGACGGGGTCCCCGTCTGGGCGGCCGAAGAGGAGAGGTTCAACCGGGTCAAGCATATCTCCGGGTTTCCAGGAGGGGCCCTCCGCCGGTGCCTGGAAGACGTCGGGATCGGCCCCGCCGAACTCGACGTGGTCGCGGTCTCGAAAAACCCCCGGGCCAGCCTGGCGCGCAAGGCCCTGTTCGTCCTCCGGCACCGGCCGGACCTGTCCCTGGTCAGCGACCGCCTGGGGGCCTTCCGCCGCTCCTCGTCGTTCTCCCGGGATTTCACCGCGGCCCTCGGCGTCTCCCCGGCCTCCCTCCGGGCCCGGTTCGTCAAGGTCGAGCATCACCGGGCCCATATCGCCAGCAGTTTCTTCCTCTCCGGGTTCGACCGGGCCGCGTTTCTCTCGATCGACGGGATGGGGGATTTCTCTTCCGCGGTCTGGGGCCGGGGCGAGGGGAACCGGCTGGAGATCGCCGGCCGGGTTTACTTCCCCCACTCGGCCGGGTTTCTCTACACAGCGGCCACCCAGTTTCTCGGCTTTATGCGCTTCGGGGACGAATACAAGGTGATGGGCCTGGCCGCTTACGGGGAGCCGGTATTTCTCGATCAGTTCCGGAGGATGTTCTCCTTGCTGCCGGGAGGCGGTTTCCGGCTCAACCTGGAATATTTCACCCATCACCGGGGGCAGGCCAAGGTCCACTGGCAGGGGGGGGCCCCGGAGCAGGATATCCTCTTCTCCGATCTCTGGACCCGGGTTTTCGGTCTGCCGCGGAAACCGGGCGACGAACTGACCGACCGGGAACGGGACCTGGCGGCTTCCCTTCAGGCGGCCCTGGAGGAGATTCTCTTTCATAACCTCAACCGCCTCCACCGGGCCACCGGGGAGGAGAACCTCGCCCTGGCCGGGGGGGTGGCCTTCAACAGCCTGGCCAACGGACAGATCACCACCCGCACCCCGTTTAAGAACGTCTATATCCAGCCGGCGGCCGGGGATTCCGGGACGGCGCTCGGGGCGGCCGCCTACGTTCACCACTGCCGGGAAGGAAAGTCCCGGAACTTTACGATGGATCACGCCTATCTCGGTCCCGGGTTTTCCGAGGAACGGCTCGAGGAGGCGCTGAGGGCCGCCGGGCTGAACTTCCGGAAGCTGGAAGAGGAGGAACTCATCCGCCGGACCGCCGAAGCGGTGGCTCAGGGTCTGGTGGTCGGCTGGTTCCAGGGCCGGATGGAGTACGGGCCCCGGGCCCTGGGCAACCGCTCCATCCTCGCCGACCCCCGGCGGAAGGATATGAAGGATATCCTTAATCACCGGGTGAAGAACCGGGAGCATTTCCGTCCTTTCGCCCCGTCGGTACTGGAAGAGAAGGCCCACGAGTACTTCGAGATGGACTGCGCCGCTTCCCCCTTTATGCTCAAGGTCTTCCCGGTCCGGGAGGAAAAACGGGGACTGATCCCGGCGATCACCCACCGGGACGGCACCGCCCGGGTCCAGACGGTCTCGAAGCGAAGCAACCCGCGTTACTGGGCGGTGATCGACGAATTTGGAAGACAGACCGGGATACCGGTGGTTCTCAACACCTCGTTCAACGAGAACGAGCCGATCGTCTGCTCTCCGGAGGAAGCCGTCAACTGTTACCGGAAAACCAAAATTGACATTCTGGTTCTGGGCGGGTATTTTCTTCAGAAAGAACCGGCAAAATAATAATGAATAAGGAACGAAAGACCAGGGTATTGGTAACCGGTGCCAGCGGCTTCATCGGCCATCACCTCGTGAACTATCTGCTGGACCGGGGTTACTGGATCCGGGGGGTTGACATCAAAAAGCCGGAATTCGCGGAGACCCGGGCCCAGGAGTTCTCGTTGCTGGATCTGCGCCGGTGGGAGAACTGCCTCTCCGCCACCGAGGGGGTCGACGAGGTTTACGCCCTGGCCTCGGATATGGGCGGAATGGGTTTTATTTCGGCCAATCACGCCCGAATCCTGCATAACAATTCCCTGATCAATATTCACACGATCGAGGCGGCCCGCCGGAACAATGTCCGGCGCTACTTTTACACTTCCTCGGCCTGCGTTTATCCCGAGTACCGGCAGACGGCGGCCGATATCACGCCCCTGAAGGAAGATGATGCTTATCCGGCCCAGCCCCAGGAAGCTTACGGATGGGAAAAGCTAATTACTGAGCAGTTATGCCGGCATTACCGGGAGGAATATGGGCTGGAGACCCGCATCGTCAGGTTTCATAATATCTTCGGCCCCCTGGGCTCCTGGGAGGGGGGACGGGAGAAGGCCCCGGCGGCGCTCTGCCGCAAGATCGCGATTGCCAAGCTGACCCGGCGGCCCGAGGTGGAGATCTGGGGGGACGGGGAACAGTCCCGGTCCTTCTGCTACATCGCCGATTGCCTGGAAGGCATATACCGGCTGATGCGATCCGATTACCCTCATCCGCTTAACCTCGGCCAGGATCGAATGGTGACCATCAACCAGCTGGCCGATATCATCGCCGGGATCGCCGGTATTAAAATTGCCAAGAAACACGTCCCGGGTCCTCAAGGCGTCCGCGGCCGCAATTCCGACAACACCAGATTAAGGGAAGTCCTGAAGTGGGAACCCCGCATTTCACTTGAAGAGGGCCTGCGGGTAACTTACGACTGGATCGAGGAACAGGTCCGCCGGAAAATATCGGTGTGATTCCCCCCACGCAAAACTCCCCGCCGCTCAAGGTCTTGCTGGTCAACCAGGTCTTTTACCCGGACGTGGTCTCCACCGCCCAGCACCTGACGGATCTGGCCGTTGACCTGGCCCGGAAAGGATGCCGGGTAACCGTCCTGGCCGGCCGCCGGGGTTACGCTAAACCCCATCCCCGCTTTCCCGGAAAGGAAGAGTATAAGGGCGTGCGGATTATCCGGGTTTGCCCTTTTCATTTCGGCCGGAGTAACCGTATGGCCAGGTTTCTTGACGCCCTGGCATTGAATCTCGCCTTTGTGGTCCGGATGGCTTTTCTTCCCCGATTCGACCGGGTGGTGGCTATGACCAGCCCGCCGATGGTGGCTTTTTCCGCCCTCCTATTTGCCCGGCTGCGCGGCGGCCGGTTGATTTACTGGATGATGGATTTGAACCCCGACCAGGCGATCGAGGCCGGCTGGATCCGGCGGGGAGGGTTGCGGGCGAATTTTCTCGAAGCGGCTTTGCGTTTTGTCCTGAAAAACAGCGATGGGATTGTTGTCCTCGACCGGTTTATGAAAGACCGGGTCATTGCCAAGGGAGCGCCGGAAAGGAAAATTTCAGTACTCCCTCCCTGGGCGCATAGCGATGATCTGGAAATTATACCCCACGAAAAAAATCCTTTCCGGGCGAAATACCGGCTTGAGAATAAGTTTATCGTGATGTACTCGGGCAATCACAGTGTATGTCATCCCCTGGACACCGTCCTGGAAGCGGCCCTGCTGTTAAGAAACGATCCGGAAGTGATGTTCCTGTTTATCGGCGGGGGAGAAAGGGTTAAAGATGTCCTCCGGTATCGGGAAGGACACGGACTCTCCAACCTGGTTTACCTCGATTATCTCCCTCGTTCGGAGATCAAGTACAGTCTTTCCGCCGCCAACCTGCACGTAGTGGTGATGGGCGAAGCTTACCCGGGCATTGTGCACCCCTGCAAGATATACGGCATTCTCAGCCTGGGACGACCATTTGTATATATCGGCCCGGAGAAAAGCCATATCGGGGACATTATGGCCGGAACAGCGACCGGTTATTGGGTCCCACACGGAAACCCGCGGGAGTTGGTGGCGGTGCTGGAGAAGGTAAGGGGATTGGAGAAGCAGCAATTACAGCGCATCGCCGAACAATCTCTGGAGTTGGGGCGAAGCCGGTTCTCAAAGGCCGTTCTCAGTGAACGACTAGTGGAATTCATTCTGGGGAATCAGGCGTAGTAGGACTGGTAGTAGTAGTTCTCCCCCCGGTGGATGTCGGCGCAGTTGAGGATCATCCCGATGAACCGGGCGTTGACGTGCTCCAACTTCTCCCGGCAGTAAGCGGCGACCTTGCCCCGGGTGGAGCCGGCCTTGACGACCAGGATCACCCCGTCGACCATCCTTCCCATAATCACCGCGTCGGTGACCGAGAGCAGGGGAGGGGAGTCGAGGATGACCCGGTCCCACTTCCCCCGCGCTTCTTCCAGCAACGCCCCGAACCTCCGGGAATTGATCAGCTCGGCCGGGTCGGGGGGGATGATCCCCCCGGGGATGTAATCGACCCCGGGAAAATCGGTCGGCCGGACGACTTCCGCCAGGCCGGCCCGGCCGGAGAGGACGGCGCTTAATCCCGGCTGTTCCCGGTCGGCGCCGAAGATCTTGCCGATCCGGGGTTTCCGCAGGTCGCAGTCGATCAGGAGCACCCGTTCGTGTCCCTGGGCCAGGGAGAGGGAGAGGAGGGTGGCGATATCGGTCTTGCCTTCCTGGGGCAGCGAGCTGGTGACCAGGATGGTCCGGGGGGAGGAATCGGGCGAGGCGAAGTAGATCCCGGTCCGGATCGCCCGGTAGGCTTCCGGGATCAACCCCATCGGGTTCTTCATTATCTCCAGGGGGGAGAGCCCGTTGCGGATACTGACCTGGGAATAGAGGGGGATGGCGCCCAGGAAGGGGATCTTCAGGATGCTCCTGGCCTCGCCCGAGGTCTTGACGCTGGTGTCGAGGTTCTCGAGGAAGAAGATAGCCGCGATTCCTCCCCCGGTCCCGACGATCAGGGAGAGCGCCAGGTTGAAGATCTTGCGCGGCCTGAAGGGCCGGGCCGGGGTCTCGGCCCGGTCGATCACCCGGATATTGGTGATCTCGATCCCCTTGGTCATCGTGGCTTCGCTGACCCGGGAGAGGAGGGCCTGCTGGACTTCCCGGTCGATGTCCACCTTGGTCCTCAGACCCTCGATCTCGTTGACTTTCCTCTCCATTGCGAAAAACCGGGTTTTCTGCTCTTCCAGTTCCCGCCGGAGGCTCTCCTCCCGGGATCGGGCCAGGTCCCGCTCCTCCCGCAACCCCTGGATGATTTTTCCGATCTCTTCCCGGAGGCTGTTGTTGACGGTGGCGATCTCGGCCTCGAGCTGGATCATCCTCGGATGGCGTTCCCGGTAGCGCTGGGAATACTCTCCCCGGGTGGCCTGGAGCTGGGCCAGCCGGTTTCTCAACTGGAGGATCAGCGAGTGATAGCGGACCTGGGGGAAGGTCTCCAGGGAAATCTCCTCTCCCTCGTACCTGGCCAGGTGCTCGAGCTGGAGTTCTTTCTCCTCGGCTTCCCGCCGGACCCCGGAATAGGCCTCGGAGAGCCGGCTCAGCTCTTTCTCGACGTCCTCCAAGGAGATGATCCGCTCCCGCTCCTTGTAGTCGATCAGTGCCGACTGGGCTTCGAGGACCTTCCGGTTCTGCTCTTCCAACTGCCGGTCGAGCTGGGAGATGGCGGTCTGGATCGATTCGAACTTGGACTCGATCGTCATCCGGATGAACTGCTCGGCCCAGGTGTTGGCGATCCGGGCCGCCAGCTCGGGGTCGGGCCCGGAGACCACGATATCGACCAGTTCGCTCTGGGTGATCGGCTTGATCTCCACCATATTCAGAAGTTGTTCTGGGGTTAAGTCCTTCGCCGGATCGGCCGGGAGTTCTCTCCGGACCATTCGGGCCAGCGAAGGCGAGCGCAGGATCCGGTACTGGGTATTATAATAATCCAGATGGCGGCCGGAGGAGATCGCCCGCTGGTCCTGGAAGGGTATGACATCGGGCAACTGGGGCTCGATCCGGATCCGGTTGGCGGCCCGATAGAGCGGGGTGGCCGTGAAGTTGGCGATCGCGGTAACGGTGAAGATGACCACCAGGAAGGTGATCAGAACCCATATCCGCCGGTGAATGATATAGAGCTTCTCCCGGAGGTTGGCGGTGATGTCGCGCAGACTGTCCATCGGTATCTCCAATTAAAAGAAACTCTCCGGGACCACGATCAGGTCCCCCGGGCGGAGGGTGAGATCCTGGGTCAGGTCGCCGTCCCGGAGGATATCGTTGAGGCGGATCGAGATAATCTCTTGGCGGCCGTTATGTCTTCGGATCAGCCGAGTCCGATTGGGGCTGGCGGTGCTGGTCAACCCCCCGGCCTGGGCGATCGCCCGGGTTACGGTCAGCCGGCCCTTGATCTCGAACGACCCCGGCTTGTTGACCTGGCCGAGGACCGAGATCGTCCCCGATTCCTTGATGTTGACGTTGACCGAGGGCGAGACCAGGTAATCCGCGGCCAGAAGTTCTTCCAGCCGCATCTCCAGCCGCCGGGGGGTGATTCCCGCCGCCCGGACTTCTCCCAGCAGGGGAAAGGAGATCACCCCCCGTTCCGAGACCCGGACGCTGAGCGAGAGATCGCTCTCCCCGAGTACCGAGATCTCGATCAGGTCGTGGGGGTGGATCAGGTAGAGGTCGGCATAGGGGAGAAGGTCCTCCTCGGGGGCTTCTTCCGGATCGTGATACCTGGAGTCAAAGAACTGCTTGCTGTCAACCGGTTCCGGAACCGGCCCCGGTTCAGGGGTTCCGGAGCAGCCTCCTCCGAAGACGATAGCGGCGGCGAGTATAATCGCTGCCGCCGGGAAACCGGAACCTATCCGATAGATGGATGCTCCATTTCGGAAGAACCGAGTAATGGCTGTCGATTTAGTTGTCGAAGACATACAAGATTCTCAGATCAATACATCGTATTTATTAACCGGTACGTCGGCCTGTATCTTAACGGGGTTATTCTCGAGATCTTGTGCCCGGCGGAAATTAAACCCAGCGCATACGCTCCAGCGCGATATTTCGCAATGCTCGGCGCAGTCGTCTTATACCACTATTCCCCGAAGTCGGGTTGAGCAGAAACATAATGGGCTTTCGGAAAAGAAAAACAACCTTCAGCAATGCCTTCTCCACCCGGTGCGGTACTCTGGCTTTGGTCAGCAATAATCGGGCATAAAAGAACACTTGCAGCAGTTCAAAGTGTTTCTTCATCTGCCAATGTGACATAAAAACTTGTTTGATTGAAGGTTTTTCCATATATCCGGATACCGCGTCGAGATCGTCCGCCAGTAAATTATATTTATTGGACAGTTCGGATAGTTTTGTTCCCGGGTAGGGAAAATAATAGAAACACTTTCCGAAATTCGGTCGCAACTGGATATTTAACGCGAGCGTTTCGGCGGCCATTTCCCTGGTCTCGAAAGGAAATCCTACCATAGTATAAGCAAAACTCTTTATATGGTGTTTTTCCGTCAGGCGGAAAGCTTCTTTGATGGTCAGGTTGGAATGCCGCCGGTTCAAAATGTATTTTCTCAGCCATTCATTACCGGTCTCGACGCCGATATCGATCGATACGCATCCCGAGGATTTAAGGCATCTAACCATACCATCATCGAGTGTCTCCACCCTGGCGTTGCATACAAACGGCAAGCCGATTTCTTGCCGGTAAGCTTTTCCGAAGGCCAGCAGCCAATCCCGGTTGAGAGTAAAGGTATCGTCGCTGAAAGTAATCTTCCCGGTCTGCGGATGCAATGACAGGTTTGCCTTGATTATCTCAATCGCCCTCTCCACTGAATGCCGGCGAACGTATTCACGGCTATTTGGATATAACTCCCTCAGCGTATGGTTACAACAGTAGTAACAGCTGTAAGAACAACCCCGGCTTAACAGCATCGGAAAGCACTGGGCGTTTCCTCCAACGATTTTGCGAAAATCGAACAAGGAGTAATCGGGAAAGGGCAGGGTGTCGATGTCTGGCAATGGGGCAACCGGATTCTTTATTATTCGTTCGCCTCTCTTGAAATAAAAGCTGGGGGTCGATAAGTAATCTTTACCCGCGTCCAATCGCCGGCATAGCTCTTGCAGGGGGATTTCTCCCTCGCCGATACATACGCCGTCGATACCCGGCAATTCCTGAAAAACTCTTTCCTGGACTAAAGAACAGTGCACCCCTCCCGCAATTGTTAATTTCCTTGGGAGTTCCAATACGCTCAGAAATCTCTGAACGTATTTTTTTTGATTGGTGGTGAATGATAAGGCGAGGATATCGATCTTTTCTTGCGGGAAAACAGATCTAACTTCCTCAAGGGTATCTTCATTCGCGATATGGGTTAAAAATACCTGTTGAGCGCTATTTTTCAGAGTCGCGATAATATAAGCCAGTCCGTGATGAAAATTGGCGTAGTAGCCCGTGTTTAAGTCAAAGTAGATAAAATGTATTCTCGCCATATTAAACTCTTACCTGCCGATTAGGGAATAAGCGTGGGCAAAACGGCCGAGTCTGAAGCGAGGATTCAATTCCGGTGCTAATAGATCGCCGATAATTCCAGGAAAAACCGGCTGTTCCGGTAGTCCTTCTCCGGCCGGTTGGAATCCCGTTCCCGGTAGCGGTACTTGAATTCGGCCGCCAGCCAGGGCTGGATCTGGTACCGGACCCCGGCTTCCGGCTCCCAGATGTAATCATTTCTCTTTTCGTCCTGGTCGTCCAGGCGTTCGGGGTAGCGGTAGTTCCGGAACTGGAGGCGGGCGAAGCCGCGGATCTTGTGGTCGAGCTGCCGGCTGTAGTGGATCCAGGCCCGGTTCAGGAGATAGTAACTGTTGCCCTCGAAGGTCGACTCATCCACCCTCCTCTCCCAGGCCAGCCGGAGGTCCTGCCGGCGGGAGATGACATAATCCAGCAGGGCGTAACCGACCACCCCCCGGTAGTCGTCCCAGATCGAGTCCTCCCGGTAGCGCCGTTCCTGGTAGCCGACCTTGGCCGTTCCGGTCACCTTCGAGGTGATCTCGCCGATGAAGCCGGCCCGGACTTCGTTATAGTAACCGTCGCGATCGCGGTCCTCCCGGTAGATAATCCGGGAGTGGGTGTATTCCAGCAGGGCCTTGGTCTTCGGCGCCGCCTGGAGAAACCCGGTCAGGATCCCCCGGTGCTCGGAGTGGTTATAGGGGCGGTAGATCCGGTCCCGGTAGCGGTAAAGGTAATTTTCGTAACCTCCCTGGACCTGGAACCTGGTCGCCAGGTAGATCAGCTGGGCCCGGGCGGTATTCTCGATCCGCTCCACCCGCTCGGCGAAATCGGTGTCTTCCCGCGAAGAAGTCTTCAGGAATGTGTCTTCCAGCTTCAGGGAAAAGGGGGAGGCGAGAAAAGCGCCCCGCCCGTGGAGACGGTGGTCCTGATGGTTCTGCTCCGGGTGATCCAGGTAATAGTGGAGTGTCGCCTCGTAGTCAAAGACCAGCAGGTTGTCCTCCCAGGGGAATTCCAGGGCCAGCCCCGGAATCAGGACCCCGATCAGGTCGTCTTTCCGGTTCCGGTCGGCCAGGAAGATGTTGTCGTCATAGTATCCCCGGACCGCCAGCCGGGGGTGGAG
>PWXJ01000243.1 GCA_003561965.1 PVC group bacterium | reverse complement strand
CTGGTCGCGATGCGGGCCCGGGAAGGGGCCCGGCTCCGGGCCGACCTCAACCGTCACCTCAAGGCCTTCGGCCGGGCCTTCAAGAAGGCCCGGACCCGGCTCGCCGGAAGGTCGGGAAAACCGGTCCCTCCGGCCCGCGGCCGGAAGAACGCGACCGGCCCCGTTCCGCCCAACGTCGAGGAAGAACTCTCCCGTCTCGAGGGGCACCTGGAGCAGTTTTCCGGCTACCTCGACTCCTCCGGGCCGATCGGCAAGACCCTGGAGTTCCTCCTCCAGGAGATGCAGCGGGAGGTGACCACCCTGGGGGACAAGGCCGCCGACGGGCCGGTCTCCAGCCAGGTTATCCTGATGAAATCGGAGCTGGAGAGCCTCCGGGAACAGGCGAGGAACGCCGAATGAAAGGTATGCTGATCGTCCTCTCCGCCCCCTCGGGCGCCGGGAAGACCACCGTCTGCCAGGCCCTGCTCGAGCGGACCGACCGGGTGAAGCGGGCCATCACCACCACCACCCGCCCCCCCCGGCCGGGGGAGACCGACGGGGTCGATTACTTCTTCCTCTCCGAGGAGGAGTTCCGGGAGAAGCTGGACCGGGGGAGGTTCCTCGAGCACGCCCGGATCTACGACCACTACTACGGCTCCGGCCGGGATTACGTTGAATCCCAGGTCGAGGCCGGGTATGATGTGGTCCTGGTGATCGACGTCCAGGGGGCCCGTTCGCTCCGGGAGATGGGGGTGGAGGCGGTCTACGTCTATCTCCTCCCGCCCTCTCTCTCCGAACTCCGACGGCGCCTCGAGGGGAGGAAGACCGACAGCCCCGAGGTGATCGAGAAGCGCCTCTCCCGGGCCCGGGACGAGATCAGCCGCTACACCGACTACGATTACTGCGTGATCAACGACGACCTGGCCGCCGCCGTCGACGACCTGGAGGCGATCCTCCGGGCGGAACGGTCCCGGGCGGAAAAATTTTCCGGGAAGGTCGAGGAGATCATCGCCAGCTGAAAAAGAGGGATCGACTATGCAGAACCTGACCACCGAGACTTATCTGGAGAAAATTCAGAACATCTATTCCCTGGTCATCCTCGCCGCCAAGCGGACGGTGGGGCTGACCCGGGGCGAGAAGGCCCTGGTCCCGGAGTCCCGGAACCGGAAGCCGATGATGATCGCCCTCGACGAGATCGCCGAAGGGCAGATCACCCTGGTCCCCCCGGAGGAGGAGGCCGATGAGGGAGAGGATAAAGTCCTCTGAGCCGGGGCTTTCCGGGGTCCCGATCCTCCTCGGGGTGACCGGCTCGATCGCCGCCTACAAGGCGGCGGAACTGGCCAGCCGCCTGAGCCAGGCCGGGGCCGAGGTCCGGGCGGTGCTCACCGCCGCCGCCCGGGAGTTCATCACTCCCCTGACCTTCGAGACCCTGACCGGCCACCCGGTCCCCGGCGGGATGTTCGGACCCGGCCGGTCCCGGGGGACGGCCCACATCACCCTGGCCGACTTTCCCCGGCTGGTGGTGATCGCCCCGGTCTCGGCCGACTTCATCGGGAAGCTGGCCGGCGGCCTGGCCGACGACCTCCTCTCCGCGGTGGTGATGGCCACCCGGGCCCCGGTCCTCCTCGCCCCGGGGATGAACAGCGGGATGTGGGAGAGCCCCGCCGTAGAGGAGAACGTCCGCCGCCTGCGTAAGCGCGGGGTGGAGTTCGTCGGCCCGGAGTCGGGCTACCTGGCCTGCGGCTACGAGGGCGCCGGCCGCCTCGCTTCCCTCGAGGCGATCCTCGAGGCGATCACCGCCCTCCTCTCCCGCCCCTGAGACCCGGCCGGAGCCGCCGGTCTCCCCGGTCCCCGTCTTCCCGGAGTCGGGTAAATTTGTTTTTACAGCCGCGGGCTACAGCCTGCGCCGGAAAAGAATGAAATTCATCGTCACCGCCGGGCCGACCCGGGAGTTTCTCGACCCCTTCCGGTTCATCTCCAACCCCTCCTCCGGGAAGATGGGCTTCGCCCTCGCCCGGGCCGCCCGGGAGCGGGGAGGGGAGGTGGCGCTGATCAGCGGCCCGGTCGTCCTCGACCCGCCCCCCGGGGTGGAGCTGGTCCCGGTAACCTCGGCCCGCCGGATGCGCGACGAGGTCTTCAGGCGCCTCCCCGGCGCCGGGGCGGTGATTATGGCCGCCGCCGTCTCCGACTACCGTCCGGCCCGGTATTCCCGAAAGAAGCTGAAGAAGGGACCCGGACGGCTCTCCCTCGACCTGGTCCGCACCCCCGACATCCTCGGGGAACTGGGGAGGAAGAAGGGGGAGGTGGTCCTGGTCGGCTTCTCCGCCGAGACGGAAAACATCGTTGACAACGCCGCGGAAAAATTGAAGAGTAAGAACCTGGATTTGATCGTCGGCAACGATATCTCCGCCCCCGGTTCCGGCTTCGCCGCCGAGACCAACCGGGCGGTGGTGATCGACCGGACGGGGGTTGTGGAAGAATGGCCGCTGTTGACCAAGAACGAACTGGCGGAGAGGATTATCGACCGGGTGCTGACGATCCGGGCGGGGAGGGGGAGAAGTTGACGAGGCTGAATTACAAGGATTTTTCTTTCCGGCTCCCCCCCCAGCGGGGACGGATCAGGGTCAAGGCGATCCCCCCGGTCCGGCAGCATTTTCTCGGCCGGATCGACAAGTTCCTGGCCCGGGAAAGCCGGCGGCTGGTCAACGTCGAGTCCCACGAGGACTTCTTCCGGGTCTGGTACCTGGAAGGGTGAAGGTTCAACCGTAACCGAGCAGGTTTGGCGCGGTAGCCAAGTGGTAAGGCGGCGGTCTGCAAAACCGCTATTCACCGGTTCGATCCCGGTCCGCGCCTTAACTCGATACTAAATCGGGTGATCAGTAAGAATTGCTATGACCGTTAAGGCCCCCTGTCCGATCCGCGGGAAAAAAGCCAGGCGTCCCTGTCCCGTATTGAACGGTCTCACCCCCCACCCGGCCGCCGCCGACCCGCTCCGTACCACCTTAAGTTCGATCTGATTAAAGATCATCTATTCCGGATCGAATACAAAACCACGAAGAAGGGCTGGATATCAATAAAGACTTCGCCCTTCGGAAATCGGCCTGGAAGGGTTGATCGCTTCTCCCCGAAACGATAATGACAACTTGGGGTATTTCCCAGGGGGAAAAGGTTATGAGCAAGCACGGAAAATCGGATACCAGGCAAGTCCTGCGAGACTATCTGGTTACGGATCTGAAGGAGAGGCCGGCCTATTTCAACCTGCAGGAGATATCTTCTCATCTCAGGAAGGCCGGCATCAGGGTTTCGCCTAACACGCTGAAAACCTATCTCTCCCGGTTTATGGCGGAAGGGGGGATTCACGGCGCCGGCCGGGGCTGGTATTCCCGGATCCCCCAGCCGTTCGTTCTCGATACCGCCCCGATCCAAAAGCTCATCTCCCGGCTCCGGCAAGCTTTTCCGTTCTTGGATTTCTCCGCCTGGTCCACAAAGCAGATCAATCCCTACACGCAGCATATCCTCAATTGTTTTGTCTGTCTGGTATATGCCGACCCGGATACCCTCCCCGCCATAGCGGAAGAGCTGCCGGGGTACGGTTACCTGGTTGAGATCGATCCCGGCAAGAGTGATGCTCCTATTGCCGCCCCTCCCGGGGAAGGGAGGGTCGTTCTCCGGAAAACCATCAAAAAGCAGCCGCCGGCAATCAAGAATGCGGCTCCTATCGAGAAGATACTGGTCGATCTCTGGTACGAATCTCCGAAGCTGAACTTAATGGATCCGTCCGAAGCACGAATCGTCATCGAAAACGCGGTGGAAAGGGGGCGGGTCAATATGGCCGCTCTGCTCGGTTATGCCGGGGAACGGCGCCAGGATTTCAGCTGGATGAAAACGATATACCAACTCCGCAATAAGTGAATTATGCGGAGTTGGTATATCATTCTGGCGTATGGCGATGATTGAGGAAGATTGTTTTTCCCGGGAGCATATTGACCACCAGTGCCGGCGGATTGGCGCGAATGACCGTCAACTGCTGGAAAAGAGTATTCACGCCCTCGCTCTTCTGGGACACCTTGTCGAGTCCGGCCTTGAATTCGTCTTCAAGGGCGGTTCGAGCCTGATGTTGCTTCTCTCCCCGCTCCGGCGGCTATCAACAGACATCGATATTGTCTGCGGGGCTTTCCGGGCCGATCTTGACCGGATACTGGCCGGCATCGCTCAAAAATCGCCTTTTACCCGGTACGTAGAACAGGAACGCGGTTTTCGCGGGTTGCCCAACCGGAGACATTTTCAGTTCTTCTTCCCCTCGGTAACGGCCGCCGGCCGCGAGGCGTCTGTCCTGCTTGATGTTGTCGAAGAAGCCAAACCAAAGCTCCCGACGGTCTCCCGGCCGATTCGGACTGCCTTTATCGAAGTAGAATACGAGGTGCCGGTCACGATGCCTTCAGTTGAGGCGCTTCTGGGAGATAAACTCACCGCCTTTGCTCCCCGGACTATCGGCATTCCTTATCGGTCGAAAAGCGGCTATTATCAGCAGATGCAGGTTGTAAAGCAGATGTTTGACATCGGGGAGCTCTTTGATGCCGCCGGTGATCTTCGTGAGGTCGACGAGGCGTTTCGCTCAAGTTACCGGTTGGAAAATATCTATCGCGGAAGTAAGTTCTCTCTGGAACAAGTTCTTGATGATACGCTGCGGGTTTCCGTCCTGATGAATTCTTGGGGGATGCGCGGGGCGGTTGATTCTCCGGAAACTAAATTGCTGGTGCAGGGTATACGCCGGCTTCAGAATCACCTGGTGGGTTCCAAGTTTCGTGTCAATATCGAAGCTAAAACATCTGCCGCGAAAGCCGCGTTCCTGGCCCGGCTGATCAGATCCAGGGCCACTGGAATAGCCATTGAGGATATACGTTATGATTCCGAGAGATCTGAAGACTTCAGGAAGATCCGACTTGCCGGTGAACTTGCCGTTCTTAATCGGCTCTGGAAAACGAACCCGGAAGCCTTTTACTACTGGTACAAAGTAAACGGTCTCACCTGATTCTCAGAATGTTCTTCACGCCATCCGGCGGGTTCAGATATAATGGCTCGGCGATGGGAATATAGAGCCTGTAAAATTGCTCGATTCAGGCAGCCGGAGTGGTGGAACTGGCAGACACAAGGGACTTAAAATCCCTTGGCACTCAGTGCCGTGCGGGTTCGAGTCCCGCCTCCGGCATCGGGCCTCCCCCGGGGAGGACCGTCCGATCCGCCGTAGTTCAGTCTTCAACCCTGCCGGGGCTCTATAACCGTGGCCGGAAAACTCCTGTCCATTTTAGCCTGCCTGATCCCGCTCGCGGCCGTTGTCTCGAGCGGGTGGGCGGAAGACCTCCCGGCCGGCGGGGTTGAGCTGGTTGACGCCACCGGTCTCCAATTCCGTTCCGCCCGGCCGCCGGAGCGGTTGATCTCCCTCAACCCCGACCTGACCGAGAACCTGATCGCCCTGGGGGCCGGGGACCGGCTGGTCGGGGTGAGCGATTTCTGTCCCCTCCCGGACCCGGGTTCGGCCGAACGGCTGGGGGGGCTCCGGAACCCCGGCCTGGAGCGGATCGTCTCCCTCCGCCCCGACCTGGTCCTGGCCACCCGGGAGGGGAACAGCCCGGAGACGGTATCGCGGCTGCGGAGCCTGGGGCTGCCGGTCCTGGTCTTCTCCGAGTCGAATGACTTTTCGGCATATTTTTCCTTTCTCCGGGAGCTGGGGGCCGTCCTCGGCCGGGAAGAGGCGGCGGCCGAACTGGCCGGGGAACTGGAGACCCTGATCGAGGAGGTCCGGTCCCGCGGGACTGCCGCCCCCCCGCCCAGGGTCCTGGTCCAGATCGGGGTTCCCCCCCTGGTCACCGCCGCCCGGGATACCCTGATCGGGGAGATGATCGAACTGGCCGGGGGCCGGAACATCGCCGCCGGGCTCTCCCCCCGCTACCCGGCGATCAGCCGGGAGCGGGTCCTGGCCGAAGACCCCGAGGTGATCGTCGTCGCCGCGATGGGGAGCGAGGCCGAGGAGGCGATGACCTACTGGCGCCGGTTCCCGGAACTCCGGGCGGTCCGGAACGGGCGGGTCTTTCTCCTCGACCCCGACACCGTCTGCCGGCTCGGACCCCGCCTGGGGGAGGGGCTGGAGCTTCTCACCCTCTTCATTACCGGCCGGGCCGCCGGGGGGGAGAACCGATGAAGAAAGAGGGACGGACGGCGGCCTTCTTCGCCGCCCTGGCCGGGCTGACCGTCGCGGTCCTGGTCCTGGCCCTCTCCCTCGGGGACGTATCCTACAGCCCGGTCCGGGTCTGCCGCTTGCTCGTCTCGGCTCTTTTCGGGGCTGAGGATACGTCGCTGGAAGCGGTGATCCTGCTCCGCCTCCGCCTCCCCCGGGTGATCCTCGGCCTGATCGTCGGCGGGGGGCTGGCGGTCTCCGGGGTGATCTTCCAGGGGCTCTTCCGCAACCCCCTGGTCGAGCCCTACACCCTGGGGGTCTCCGGCGGGGCCGCCCTCGGGGTCAGCCTCGGCTTCATCGTCGGGCCTATCTTCCCCCGGTTCGCCCTCCCGCTCTTCGGCTTCGCCGGGGCCTGGCTGGCGGTCTCCCTGGCCTACGCCATCGCCCGCCGCCGCCGGATTCTCCGGATCCCCTACCTGCTGCTGATCGGGGTGATGATCTCGTTCGTCTCCTCTTCCCTGATAATGCTGCTGCTCTCGGTGGCCGACCTCCACCGCTTCCGGGCGGTGATCTACTGGACGATGGGCTCGCTCGACGCCGCCGACCCGGGGGTGCTGGTCTTCGCCGTCCCGGTGATCGTCTTCGGTTCGGCCGCCGCCCTGACCCGGGCCTGGACCCTGAACGCCCTGGAACTGGGGGAGGAGGGGGCGATCGGGCTCGGGGTCCGGCTCCGGCGCGATCAGCGGCGGCTCTTCTTTCTCGGCTCGCTCCTGGCCGGGACGGCGGTCTCGGTGGCCGGGGTGATCGGCTTCGTCGGGCTGGTCGTCCCCCACGTGGTCCGGCTCTTTATCGGCAACGACCACCGGGCCACCATCCCGGCCTCTTTCATCGCCGGGGGGACCTTCCTGGTCTTCTGCGACCTGATCGCCCGGACGGCGAGGGCCCCGGCCGAGCTGCCGGTCGGGGTGGTCAGCGGGATTCTCGGCGGGGGGCTCTTCATCTACTTTTTGGCCTCCGGCCGGGGGAGGGGGCTCAGTGGGCAGTGATCAAGTAATCAGTAATCAGTAATCAGTGGAAACAATGACGAAAACAAGTTCGGAACTCCTCGCCGCCCGGGGGGTCTTTGCCGGTTACGGCAAGCAGGAGGTCCTGAAGGGGATCGATCTCGCGATCCGCCGGGGGGAGTTCGTCGGCCTGGCCGGCCCCAACGGTTCGGGGAAGACCACCCTGGTCCGGGTGCTCACCGGGGTGATCCCGCCCCGGAGGGGGAGCCTCCTTTACCGGGGGAGGCCCTTCTCCGGGTGGTCCCCCGGCGAACTGGCCCGCCGCCGGGCGGTCGTCCCCCAGAACCGGGGCGGCGGGATCGACCTGGCGGTCGAGGACCTGGTCCTCCTCGGCCGGCTCCCCTACTTCCGGCCCCTCCAGTGGCGGGCTTCCCGGGCCGACCGGGAGGCGGTGGACCGGGCCCTGGCGGCGACGGCGACGGAGTCATTCCGGAAGAAGAACTTCACCGAGCTCAGCGGCGGGGAGCAGCAGCGGGTCCTGATCGCGGTGGCCCTGGCCCGGAAGCCGGAGCTTCTGATCCTCGACGAGCCCACCCTCCACCTCGACCTCGGTTACCAGCAGGAGATCTTCCGGCTGCTCCGGAGCCTCCACCGGGAGGCGGGGGTGACCGTCCTGGCGGTCCTCCACGACCTCAACCTGGCCTCGGCCCATTGCGACCGGCTGATCTTTCTCCGGGAGGGACGGGTCTGGAAGGACGGCCCGGCCGGGGAGCTGATCACCCGGGAGAACCTCTCCGAACTCTACCGGGCCCGGCTCGAGGTGGTCACCCACCCGGCGACCGGCCGGCCCGTCTTCTTCCCCGCCGTTTAACAGAACAATAATCGTAACTATTCAGGACCCGGTAACAGAGTCTCCCCCCCGGCGGGCTTGTCCCGCCGGAGGGAAAGTTCAGAAGATAACCTGCGGCCACCCCACTCCCACCGGCGCTTGGGGTGGGGGGCGCGCTGTTATCTGACGAACTGATTCACCTGCCGGATAAACCGGCAGGGGTCTAAAAACAAATTCCCGACAGGATAGATGACGAACTTATTCACCTGACGGGTCCGCCTTCGCTAAAGCTACGGCGGATAAATTAACCGGCAGGGGTTTTAAGAAAAATCCCATATGGCTAAAGGGGCCTGAATAGTTACGAAAAATCACTGAAGTCCCGGCGGCTTTGCCGGCGGAAAAAAGGTTTAACGGTATGTATGAAGCCTTCATAGAGAGCGAGATCTCCTCCGCCCACCGGCTGGACGGCTACCCCGGGCCCTGCTCCCGGGTCCACGGGCACAACTGGCGGATCCGGGCGGCGGTCTGCTGCCAAGAACTGGACGAGCGGGGTTTCGCGGTCGATTTCGGTGAACTCCAGTCTCACCTGGAGGAGATCTGCGCCGGGCTCGACCACCGGGACCTCAACCGGGTCGAGGGCCTGGAGGGGCTGAACCCGACCGCCGAGAACCTGGCCCGGCATATCTACCGGGAATTGGACCGCCGGATCGGCGGACCCCGGGTCCGGGTCGCCCGGGTCGAGGTCCGGGAGACCCCGGGGAGCGGCGCGATCTACCGGGAGTGAGGCGATGCTGGAGATCAGCGAGATCTTTCACAGCATCCAGGGCGAATCCATCCGCGCCGGGCGGCCCTGCGTCTTCGTCCGGCTGGCCGGCTGCAACCTGGACTGCTCCTACTGCGACACCGCCTACTCCCGGGACCGGGGCGAACCGTCAACCCGGGAAGCGGTCGTCGCCCGGGTGGAGGCTTACCGCTGCCGGCTGGTCGAGATCACCGGCGGCGAGCCCCTCCTCCAGGAAGAGACCCCGGCCCTGGT